>NZ_JALPKN010000070.1 GCF_023630195.1 Actinotalea sp. C106
CTCCCTCCCGCACATCTCGGTGGCGGGGGCCGTGGCCACCGCGACCCACGGCTCGGGGGACGCCCGGCGCAACCTCGCAGCCGCCGTCGTCGGGCTCGAGGTCGTCGCGGCGGACGGCGGGCTGGTGCACCTCGGCCCGCAGGACGACGACCTCGCGGGGGCCGTGGTCTCCCTCGGCGCCCTGGGCATGGTGACCGCCGTGGCCCTCGAGATCGAGCCGACCTTCGAGGTCGTCCAGGAGGTGCGGACCGCCGTCCCGTGGGACGCGGTGCTCAGGGCCTTCGACCAGGTGACCGCGAGCGCCGACAGCGTGAGCCTGTTCACCCGGTGGGAGGGCGAGGTCGTCGACCAGCTGTGGCGCAAGAGCCGGGTCGGGCGGCCCGAGGGGGCCTGGGCCCCTGGACCGGTGCTCGAGGCCGGGACCGTCGCTGCCGAGAACCTGCACCCGCTGGGTCTGGACGCCCGCAGCACCACCGAGCAGCTCGGCCGCCCCGGCCCCTGGCACGAGAGGCTGCCGCACTTCCGGATGGCCTTCACGCCCAGCAACGGCGCCGAGCTCCAGTCGGAGTACCTCGTGCCACGCGAGCACGGACCGGCGGCGATCGAGGCCCTGCGGGGGCTCAGCCACCTGATCTCGCCCCTGCTGCTGGTCAGCGAGGTACGCACCATCGCCCAGGACGAGCTCTGGCTCTCGACCGCCTACCAGCAGGACAGCGTGGGCCTGCACTTCACCTGGAAGCCGCTGCAGCCCGAGGTCGAGGCGTTGCTGCCGCGGATCGAGCGGGAGCTGGCGCCGTTCGGGGCGCGCCCGCACTGGGGCAAGCTCTTCAGCGCGACCGAGGCCGGGGCGCCGGGGCGTCTGGCCGAGCTGTACCCGCGGCTCGGGCAGTTCCGCGAGCTCGCGGCGAGGTTCGACCCCGAGGGGCTGTTCCACAACGACTACCTGCGTCGGCACGGGCTGGTCTCGCCGGTATGAGGACGCTGGGGGCCGCTCCGGGGCCGTCAGCCGAGGGCTCCTCGGCACGGGCCGGACGTGCGAGAGGCGGGCCCGGTGCTCCAGGCCCGCCTCTGCTCCCGCGGCTCAGGGCCGCGGCGTGCTGCGCCCCGGCTCAGCGGGTGGTGCCCCGGATGTCGACCACGAAGACGAGGGTGTCGGTGCCGCCGATGCCCGCCTGGGGCATGCCGCGCTCGCCGTAGCCCAGGTGCGGCGGGATCGACAGCAGGACCCGCGAGCCGACCTGCTGGCCGACCAGGCCCTCGTCCCAGCCACCGATCACGGCACCGGTGCCGATCGGGAAGGTGATGGACGAGCCGCGGTCGTAGGAGTTGTCGAACATGCGACCGCCCCACACCTGCCCGTAGTAGTCGACCTCGATGTCGTCGCCGGCCTCGACGATCTCGCCCTCGCCGCGCGAGAGCACCTGGACCGCGAGGTCCTGGGAAGCAGGGGTGTCGGGGAAGGTCAGGACGGGCTTGTCGCCGAAGGACCCCGACGCGGTGGGCAGGGGCGGCAGGTTCTCGGTCATGGCAGGCCTCTCGTTCGGGTCGGACGGCGGCCGCGGCTGCGCGGCACCGCCGTCCATCGTGCCCGATCCGGGCGCGGGTGGCCCACCGGGCGACTGGTGACGTGACCTGGCGCGGGTAGTGCTCGCCCCTCAGCCCCGCGCCGGCACCCCTCGGACGGCGGCGACGGCCTCGGACCAGAGGGCTTCGAGGCTGACCGCACCGTCCAGGCGCACCCAGGCGTCGGACGCCGTGTCGAGGCAGGCGAGCACGCACGCGACGATCGCCGCCGCGCGGTGCTCGGTTCGAGGGGCATCCTCGCCGTCGACCACCCGCAGGCGACGCGCGACCTCGGGGACGAGCAGGCGCTGCCACGCCAGGTGCTTCTCGAGGTGGCGGGCACGCAACGACGGCTCGTCGTGCAGCAGGCGGGCGATGCCCAGTGCGGACTCCTCGGTGGAGCCGGTGGCGGCCGCCATCGCCCGCAGCGCGGCGGCGAGTGACTCCCACGGGTCCTCGTCGACCGGTCGCTCGAGGAGACCCTCCAGCACCAGCCGTCCACGGTCGACGAGGTCACCGACGACGACGTCCTCCTTGGTGGCGAAGTAGCGGAAGAAGGACCGTCGGGAGATCCCGGCCGCCTCGGCGATCTGGTCGACCGTGGTGGCCTCGAACCCCTGGGTGAGGAAGAGGTCGAGGGCTGCGGCGGCGATCTCCCGGTGCACCGCGCGTCGGGTGCGCTCGCGAAGCCCCGGTGGTCGTCCCTCTGATTCCACGTGTCGAGTCTATCGATCCGGGTTCACGATGTTGACTATGGCACTGCGTGCCACTTGTGGCGTAGGTTGCCACCATGACGCGCATCGACTTCTCCCACCAGACCACCCTCGTGACCGGTGCGAGCTCAGGGATCGGCGCAGCCCTCGCCGCGCAGCTCGCCGCACGGGGGTCCACCCTCGTCCTGGTCGCCCGTCGCGAGGACCGCCTCCGTGAGCTCGCGACCAGGCTGCACGACGCCCACGGCGTGAGGGTCGAGACCATCGCCCTCAACCTCGCCCGGCCTCACCCCGGACGAACGCTGGTCGAGGAGCTCAGCCGTCGCGGGCTGCGCGTCACCAGCCTGGTCAACAACGCGGGGGTCGGCATCGACGGCGCCTTCCACGACCAGGACCCCGAGCGGCTCCAGGCCCTGCTCGCGCTCAACGTCACCGCCCTCGTCGACGTCACGCGGGCACTGATCGACGACCTGACGGCCGCCGGCACCGGGATGCTGGTCAACGTCACCAGCAGCGCCGCCTACCAGCCGATCCCCGGGATGGCGGTCTACGCAGCGAGCAAGACCTTCGTGCTCAACCTGACCGAGGCCCTCTGGTGGGAGACGCAGCACACCGGCCTGCGGACCCTGGCCTTCGCGCCCACGCTCACGCGCACGGAGTTCTTCGACGAGATCGGCGTCGAGCAGTACCCCGGCAGCTTCCAGACGCCCGAGGAGGCCGCCACCGCGTTGCTGCACGCCGCGGACCGACGCCGCCCCGGACCGAGCGTCACGTCGCGGCGTCGCGACACCGTCACGGCGGCCCTCGTGCGAATGCTCCCGCGGCGTGCTGCGGTGATCGGCACAGCCCGGGCCGCAGGGTCCGCACGCCTCATGGGGCGCCGGCCCGCACCGCCCGCCAGCGCCGGTGTGGCCCCGGGGCGGTAGTCCTCAGACGCGCTCGCGCAGCCAGCGCAGCTGGGCCTCGACCTGGTGGGCCTGGCCGCCCTCGTGCTGGTTGAAGGGGTACGTCAGGATCTCGGTGGTCGGCCGGGTGCCGGGGACGGCCGCGCCAGGACCCTGCGCCGTCGTCGGAGCTGTGCCGTAGTGGTTGTACGCCGCGTACACGGTGGACGGCGGGCAGGTCTGGTCCATCAGGGCCACGGAGAACAGGGCCGGGGCCGTCGCGCGACGGGCGAAGTTCACGGCGTCGAGGTAGGACCACGTGCGGAAGACCGTCTCGACCGCGTGGCGGTGCACGGACAGGTACTGGGTGATCTCGCCGTAGGGCAGGGCGTCGGTGATCTCGACCGCCCGGCGCACGTGGCACAGGAAGGGGACGTCCGGCATGACGGCCACGAGGTCGGGCACCAGGCCGCTCACCGCGAGGGTCACCCCGCCGCCCTGGCTGATGCCCGCGATCGCGACCCGTGCCGGGTCGACCCCGGGCAGCTCTCGTGCGGCGTCGACCGCTCGGACGGCGTCGGTGTAGAGGCGCCGGTAGTAGTGCTCGACCGGGTCCTCGACGCCGCGGGTCATGACGCCGCGGGCCGCGGGGCCGCTGCCGCCCGGGTCCTGCGTGGCGCCGCCCGCCCCCCAGGTGCTGCCCTGCCCTCGGGTGTCCATCACCAGGTGCGCGTAGCCTGCCGCGGCCCAGGTGAGTCGCTCGTGGGGCAGCCCTCGGCCTCCGCCGTACCCGAGGTACTCCACGACGACCGGGAGGTCCTCCTCGACCCCCGCAGGTCGGGTGAGCCAGCCCTTGACCGGGTGCCCGCCGAACCCGGCGAAGGTCACGTCGAACGCCTCGACGACGGTCAGCGGGGTGTCGACCGGGACGACCTCGAGGGCCAGGTCGTGGCTGCGGGCCTCGGCGAGGGTCAGCTCCCAGAAGGCGTCGAAGTCCTCGGGCTCGGCGACGTCGGGGCGGTAGTCACGGAGCTGGTCGAGCGGGAGGTCGAACAGGGCCACAGGAGCTTCTCCTCATCGAGATCGGACGGTCTCAGGTCTCGTGTCAGACGCTGGGGGCACCAGGGGTATCCCAGGTTCTGACACGAGATATGCGATGGGCGGGTGGGGGACGCCGAGGGTCAGCGGGCGAGGTAGCCGAGCAGGTCGTGGCGGGTGAGGACGCCGACGGGGTCCCCGTCCTCGACGACCACCAAGGCGTCGGCGTCGTGCAGGGCCTCGCGGGCGGCCTCGATGCTCTCCCCCGAGCCGATCAGGGGCAGCGGCGCGGCCATGTGCTGGGCGACCGGGTCGGTCAGGGCGCTCTGGTCGTGGAAGACGGCGTCGAGCAGGGCGCGCTCGGCCACGGCCCCGGCGATCTCCCCCGACTTCACGGGCGGCTCGGCCGTCAGGACCGGCAGCTGGGAGACGCCGTACCGACGCAGGATCTCGATCGCGTCGTGCACGGTCTCCGCCGGGTGGGTGTGCACCAGGGCGGGCAAGGAACCGGTCTTGGTCCGCAGCAGGTCCCCGACCACGGCGCCGCCGTCCTCGCGCAGGAACCCGTAGGACCGCATCCAGGCGTCGGAGAAGATCTTGGACAGGTACCCGCGACCGCCGTCGGGCAGGAGCACCACGATGACGGCCTGCGCGGCCGCAGCAGGGTCCTCCTCCTCGAGGCGCCGGGCCAGGCGCAGCGCGGCCTCGACGGCCATCCCGCAGGAGCCGCCGACCAGCAGCCCCTCCTCGCGGGCGAGGCGGCGGGTCATCGAGAAGGAGTCCGCGTCGTTCACGGCGATGATCTCGTCCGGGACGGTGGGGTCGTAGGCCCCGGGCCAGAAGTCCTCACCGACCCCCTCGACGAGGTATGGACGACCGTCGCCCCCGGAGTACACCGAGCCGGCAGGGTCCGCCCCGACCACACGGACGCGACCGCCCTGGTCCTCGGGGCGGTCCGAGCTCACGTCCTTGAGGTAGCGGCCGGTGCCGGTGATGGTTCCGCCGGTGCCGACGCCGGTGACGAAGTGCGTGAGGCGGCCGTCGGTGTCGGTCCAGATCTCCGGGCCGGTGCTCTCGTAGTGCGAGGCGGGGCCGTTGAGGTTGAAGTACTGGTTGGGCTTCCAGCCGCCCTCGATCTCGCCCGCGAGCCGGTCGGAGACCGAGTAGTAGGAGTCCGGGTGGTCGGGGGCGACGGCGGTCGGGGTCACGACGACCTCGGCCCCGTAGGCGGTGAGGACGTCGCGCTTGTCCTGCGAGACCTTGTCCGGGCACACGAACACGCAGCGGTAGCCCTTGCGCTGGGCCACCAGGGCCAGGCCGACGCCGGTGTTGCCGCTGGTCGGCTCGACGATGGTGCCCCCGGGCCGGAGCTCCCCCGAGGCCTCGGCGGCCTCGACCATCTTGAGGGCGATGCGGTCCTTGACCGAGCCGCCGGGGTTCAGGTACTCGACCTTGGCGAGGATCGTGGCCGCGAGCCCCTCGGCGACCCGGGTCAGCCGCACCAGGGGGGTGCCCCCGACGAGGTCGGAGATGTGCTCGGCGTACTTCACGGTGACGGACTCCCTGGAGCTGGGCGACGGCGCGGTGCGGCAGGACCACTGGGCGGCTGGGCGGTGAAGCAGCTGGGCGACCGGCCGGGCCGTGCACGCACCGGGGCCGGACGCAGGACCGCCCGGGTGCGATCATCGCACCCGGGCGGTTCTCCGTGCTGGGGGTCTCGACCCGCGAGCCGAGGCCGTGAGACCTGCTACTCGCGGTTGAACATCGCGAGCAGGCGCAGGATCTCGAGGTAGAGCCACACCAGGGTCACGATGAGGCCGAAGGCCGCCGACCAGGCGAACTTGGCCGGGACGCCCTGCTCGACCCCGCGCTTGATCGCGTCGAAGTCCATGATCAGCGAGGCGGCCGCGAGGCCGACCGCGAAGAGGCCGACGGCGACGCCCATCCAGCCGTTGCGCAGCGGGCCGAAGCCCTCGCTCGCGACGAAGAAGGACAGCCCGAAGTTCAGCAGCGAGAAGACGAGGTAGCCACCCATGGCGATGAGCAGCCAGCGCGTGAACTTGGGCGTGACCCGGACCTTCCCGGACCGGTAGAGGAAGAGCGCGACGCCGAAGGTCGCGAAGGTGCCGAGGATCGCCTGCAGCACGATCGGCTGGACCTGCTGGCCGTCCCAGGTCATCTGCTGGAAGAGGAAGCTGATCCCACCGAGGAACACGCCCTGCGCGACCGTGTACGCGATGATCAGGGCCGGGCTGGGCTCCTTCTTGAAGGCGTTGATCAGGCCCAGCACGAGGCCCACGATCATGCCGACGAAGAAGAGCCCGGGGGCGACGAAGTACGTCACGGCCGCGACGGCGACGAGCAGCGCGAGCAGGCCGCCGGTCTTGATGATGACGTCGTCGTAGGTGAGGCGGCCCGTGTCCCGCGAGGTGGCGGTCGGAGCGCCGTACATCTGCTCGAGGCTGCCGGCCTCCTGACCGGGCATCGTGGCGGTCCCGGCGCCCGAGGCCGCGAACGGGCCTCGCTGCTGGGCGGCACCGCGACCGCGGCGGTTCTCGCCGAAGATCGCGCTGCTGGTGAAGACGGGGTTGGTCACTGTGCCTCCTGGTCGCGGCGGCCACCCGTCGCGGGTGGCTCGAGATGTCGCTGGCCGGTACTCATCCTAGGCAACGTCCGGGGGGCCGTGGGCGTTCCCGTCCACAGCCCCCCGGATCAGCTCACCTCACCAGGGCCACGGGAACGGCCACCACGGGGGCTTGGGCGGCAGCGGCGGGGTCACCAGGACCCGCTGGGAGTCGGCCAGGTCACCGTCGCTCCCGACGACCTCGTACACGCCGACCTTGGTGCCGCGCGGCACCGTGAGGGTCGCCGCGCCCGAGCCGTCCGCCCCGACGGCGACAACCCCCAGGGCGACGGGCGTCCGGCGTCGGGCCTCGAGGGTCACCTCGACCTCCGAACCCGGCAGGTAGCCGCTGAGCTGGACCTCGAGGGACCGCCCCGCCGGGACGAGCCACCGGTCCAGGTCGAGCTGCGGGTCGGCCGCCGGGGGCGGGGGCTCCTCCTCGGCCTCGACCAGCTGGGCGACTCCCCAGCGCGCGGTGCTCTGGTAGCCGAGCCCGGTCGGGTCGGCCCAGGTCCGGACCGCGGTGCGAGCGCCGTCGGTCGCGTCGTTGACCTGCACGTCGAGCCCGTGGAACGTCCCGGGGCCGCCGTCCTCGAGGAGGCTGATCGCGGCCTCGACCACGTACCCGCCCTCGACCGTGCTCGTTGCGCTCTCCAGCCGGTTGGCCTGGAACGTCTCGTCGCCGGTGCCGAAGGACACCACGTTGTCGACGTTGATCCGGATCTGGGTGTCGTCGTAGCGGTAGGGCCCGTTCCGGTAGGCACCGGCGTCGAGGAAGATCTCGACCGAGTCCTGGACCCACGGGTCCGAGCCCGAGACGTCCAGCTGGGCGTCGGTGACCTCGGCGAGCACGTAGAGCGTCGCCCCGTCCCCGGACCACAGCGTGCGGACCTCGGCGGTCGCGCCACCGGTGCCCTCGATCTGCGTGTCGGTGGTGACGGCCTCGGCCAGGGCCCAGGCCTCGTCGACCGTGCCGTCGATGGTCGGGGCCGCGGGGGCCTCGACCACCTCGGTGAAGGACAGCGGCTCGACCAGGGTCAGCGTGCCGAGCTCCCCCGGGGTGTTCCAGCCGGTGACCTGATCCCCGTCGGTGACCTGCAGGTCGAAGGCCACCGAGTCGCCCTGGGCGGCGCCGTCGAGGGGCAGGTGGGCGACAGCCACCCAGCCCTCGTCCGTCTCGGTCACCACCGCGTCCACCTCTCCCGAGCCGTCCCGCGGCAGGGTGAGGGTCTGGTCCCCGACCACGAACGTCACCGCGTCGCCGGACTCGGGCGTCGTGTCCGCCACCTCGAGGTAGACGGTGAGGTGGTCGGACTCCCAGCGGGTCTGGAACCGGGCGACGTCACCGACCTGGTGCAGCGGCAGCCGCTCCCACACGGGTGAGGCGGCGGCGCCGTCGTCGAGGGGTACCGAACCGGCGAAGGTCAGCTCGGCCTGCACCCGGGCGGGGAGCTCGCCGTCGGCCGCGCCGTAGAAGGCCGGCTTGGCCTGGAGCTGCCCGTCGAAGAGCAGCGGCTCCTGGGCGCTGCGCCAGCTCCGCGGGTCCGTCAGTCCCCACACGGTGACCGAGTAGAGCTGGTCGGCGTAGTCGCGGAACACGCGGAAGGCGTCGCGGTAGTAGTACCCCTGCTCGACGACGTTCGCCGCCGTGACCGGGGTGCCGAGGGTGACGTCGAGCTCGGTGACGACCTGCTGGAGGCCTAGGCCGCTGAACCGCTCGAGGGCTGCCTCGAGGGCCGAGACCGGGGTCGAGAGGCTCGTGTGGAACTGGTGGCCCACGCCGTCGATCGGCACGCCCCGCGCGATCAGCCGCTCGACGAGGGCGAGGTAGCGCTGCTGCTTGCCCGACTGCTCGGTGTTGTAGTCGTTGATGAACAGGGTGACGGGGCGGTCGGCCGACGGGTCGGCGTACACCTCGTTGAAGGCCTCGTCGGCGTACTCGAAGGCCAGGTCCACGAACTCCTCGCCGAGGATCCGGTACCACTCGCTGCGCCGCATGCCGTCGTCGTGCTCGCCGCTGTCGGAGATCACCTCGTTGACCACGTCCCAGGCCACCAGGGGGTTCTCCTCGCTGCCGTAGAGGCCGTAGCCCCCGCCGGTGCTCAGTGCCTCGGCGACCGCGAAGATGTGCTCGCGCATGCGGTCCCGCATGAGCTGCTGGTCAGCCTCGCTCGTGGTGAGCGGTGCACCCTGGTCGTCTTGGAAGAACCAGTCCGGCGTCTGGCTGTGCCACACCAGGACGTGGCCGTAGACGCGCAGGTCCTCGGTGCGCGCGAAGTCCATCAGCGCGGTGGCCTCGGGGTGGGTGCGGAACGTGGTGCCGTCGTACCAGGCCTCGACCTTCATGTGGTTCTCGGCCGTGATCTGGTTGAAGTGCCGCGTGGTGAGGTCGGCGGCGGCACCCTGGGTCTCGCGGCGGTCGATCGCCACGCCGAGGGGCACGTCGAGCGTGTCCTGGAGCGGGGCGAGGTCCTGGATCTCGGGCTCGTCGAGGGAGCGGATCCGGACGTCGTCGACCAGGAAGTCCCCGGCGCCGCCGGTGTTGTAGCTCGTCTCGAAGTAGACGACCGCCGAGTCCGCGGCCGGCATCGTGTAGGTCACGGTGACCTGCTGCCACTCCTGCGAACCGACCTCGGGGAACTGCCCGACGGTGTCGAAGGAGGTCGCGGTCCCCGCGGTGCGCTCGAGGCTGAGCCACAGGTCGTCGGCGCTCTCCCCCGCGGCCATCTTGACCCACGCGCTGAGCTCGTAGGTCACGCCCTCCTCGAAGACCTCGGTCACGTCGTAGCCGAGCCCGTCCCCCTGGGAGGTGCGGTCGCTCACCCGTGCGGACTGGGCGCCCGCGTAGGCCTCGTCGGTGGTCACCTCGACCGTCGGGTCGCCGTCCGCATCGCCGCGCGGCTGCCAGCCCTGGAGGCCGCTCTCGAAGTCGAAGAGCAGATCGACGGGGTCGCCCGGCTCACCCGGCTCACCGGGGCCGGTCTCGGTCGCGGTGATGATCAGGTCGTCGATGAGATAGGCGTACGGGCCGTCGGCATCCGCGCTGCCCAGGTAGACCTGGGTCTCGGCCGGGTCGACGTCGGCCGGGAGGGTGTAGGTGCCGGTCAGCTCGGTCCACCCGTCGGCGCCCACGGTCGCGTTGGCGACCCAGGTGTAGGCGGGCTTGACGACGAACCGGAGGTCGGTCGACCCCTCCGCCCCCTCGGGGAGCCGGGCGCGCATCGAGAAGGTGTAGTCGACGCCGGGCTCGAGCAGACCGGTCGGGGACTGGATGCCCTCGTAGTCGGCGGCGCGCGTGATGCTCAGCGCCGTGCCCTCGTCGGCGTCGACGTACTCGAGGGTCGGGTCGCCGCTGGTGGTCCACGGCTCGATGGACTCGTCGTCGAAGTCCAGGGAGACCACCGTGGTGGCCTCGGGCGGGTCGGTGGGTGCTGGGGTGTGGTCGTCGGCGGCGGCTGGCGGGGCCATGAGCCCCGCCGCTGCGACAAGCACCGCTGCACCGATAGTTTCGAACAAACGCGGTCGTCTCATGGTCGCCCCTTTGCGATGGTGTGAGACCCGGTGGTCGTTCGTCACGGTAGACATGACCGAGGGTGCGCGGCAATGTTTCGCGACGGATTAGAAAGTTTCGTGCGGGAGGTGCTGGTCAACTCGCCGCACGACCAAGGATGGGTGCCCTCGGCGGGGCTCGAACCCGCACTGGGCCGGGTTTAAGCCGGCTGCCTCTGCCATTTGGGCTACGAGGGCGCGCCGCCCATCCTGCCAGCGGACCTGTGGGGCGGGCGCCGTCGTCGGGCCTGCTCCGTGAGACGCAGGAGCCCGGCGCCCGACCCCCTCTCGAGGGGCGGGACGCCGGGCTGTCAGGCGGCGGTCAGGACGCTGCCGTCGCGACCTTCTCGGCCTGCGGGGCCTTGTCGGCGGGCTTCTGCGCCGCCTTGGGGCGGGGGGCTGCCGAGGCGTCGCGGAAGTCGGCGCGCGGGTCGTGCAGGCGGCCCAGTGCCACGAGCTCGCGGCGGAACAGGAGCGCGAGGGTCCAGTCCAGGACGATGCGCACCTTGCGGTTGAAGGTCGGCATCTGCGCCATGTGGTACGTCCGGTGCATGAACCAGGCGGGCCAGCCGCGGAGCTTGATCCCGTAGACCTGCGCGACGCCCTTGCCCAGTCCCAGCGAGGCCACGGTGCCGACGTGCTTGTGCTCGTAGTCGGTGGGCTCGGCGCTGCGCAGGAACCGACCCAGGTTGTCGCCGAGGTGGCGGGCCTGGCGCACCGCGTGCTGGGCGCTGGGCGAGCAGTAGGAGCCGGGGTTGGCGAGGTCCGGGACGGCCGCGCAGTCCCCCGCCGTCCAGGCGCCCTCGACGACGGTGCCGTCCTCGTGGGCGACCTGCAGGGTGGGCAGGGCGTTGAGGCGGCCCATCTTGTCCAGCGGCAGGTCCGAGTCGTTGAGCACCGGGTTGGCCTTGACGCCCGCGGTCCACACGATGGTGGCCGAGTCGAACTCGACCCCCGTCGAGGTGACGACGTGCCCGTCGACGCAGGAGCTGAGGAAGGTCGACAGGTGCACCTCGATGTTGCGCTTGCGCAGCTGCTCGAGGGCGTACCCGCCCATCTCGTCGCCGAGCTCGGGCAGGATGCGCGCCGAGCCCTCGATCATGACGAAGCGCAGGTCCTCGGGGCTGATGCTGTCGTAGTACCCGACCGCGGCCCGGGCCATGTCCTCGACCTCGGCGATCGCCTCGATCCCCGCGAACCCGCCACCGACGAAGGTGAAGGTCAGGAGCCGACGTCGGGCCTCGGGGTCCCAGGTCGAGGCCGCGGTGTCGAGCTTGTTGAGGACGTCGTTGCGCAGGGCGATGGCCTCCTCGACCTGCTTGAAGCCGATGGCCTGCTCCGCGAGCCCGGGGATGGGCAGCGTGCGGGCCACCGAGCCCAGCGCGACGACGAGGTGGTCGTAGGTGATGTCGTAGGGCTGGCCCTCGGTCGGGGTGATCGTCACCGTGCGGTCCGCGTGGCGGATCTCGGTCACGCGACCGGTCAGGGTGTCGACACCCTTGAGCTCGCGCCGGTGGGAGACGACGACGTGGCGCGGCTCGAGGGCACCGGCAGCCGCCTCGGGCAGGAAGGGCTGGTAGGTCATGTACGAGCGCGGGTCGACGACGACGATCGCCGCCTCACGCTTGCCGAGCCGACGTCGCAGGCGCAGCGCCGTGTAGAAGCCGACGTAGCCACCGCCGAGGATCACCACGCGCGGGACCTTGCGTTCCTTGGCGGGCCGCGCCTCGGTGGTCACCGCGGGGGCCTCGGGGGTCTGTGCACTCATGGTTTCCACGGTAGGTGCCTGTGAAATCGTTCACAAGCCCGCGCTCGGCCCGTGGACGTGACCTCCCGCACACCCGCCCCGGTATCGCGCCCTCTCGCGTCAGGGGTGGGCGAGAGAGAGGGCCTGGACGAGGAGGGCGTCGAGCATGGCCTCGGTCAGGCGGCCGGTCTGGGTGTTCTGCTGGGAGACGTGGTAGCAGCCGAGCAGGTGGACCGGCGCGCCGTCGGGCCTGGTGAGCACCGCGGTCGCGCCGTGACCGAAGCGCGGCGCGGGACGCGGGACCTGCCAACCCATCCCCCGCACGACGGCGAGGGCCGCCTGCCAGCCGAAGCCGCCGAGCGCGAGCATGACCCGCAGGTCCGGCAGCAGCTCGATCTCCCGACGCAGCCACGGGGCGCAGGTGTCCCGCTCGGTGGGGGTCGGCTTGTTCGCCGGTGGGGCGCACCGGACGGCCGCCGCCATCCGGACGCCGCGGAGCGTGAGTCCGTCGGCGGCGTCCACGCTCTCGGCCTGGGAGCCGACGCCCGCGCGGTGCAGGGCCGCGAAGAGCCA
>NZ_JALPKN010000071.1 GCF_023630195.1 Actinotalea sp. C106
CGATCCGACTTCTCGGGCCGAGGTCTCGACCGGCGGAGCACCCGGGGGCCCCGACGGGCAGACCGGCGGCCTCAGGTGAGGCCGAGGCGCAGGTCGGCGGTCCGCACGGGCAGGCCGGTCTCGAGCGAGGTGTTCCCCGCGATCCCGACCACGACCGACCGCACGCCGTCGAGCAGGCCCGCGGCGCGGCCGAGGGGGTCGTGCTCGACCCCGCGGAAGAGGTCGTGCAGCATGCGGTCGTCCCCGCCGCCGTGGGCCCCGGGGCCCTCCGGGATGGGGACCGTGCGCGCCGCGCCCCAGTGCTGCTGCACCACCAGCCGCTGCGCCCGGGGCCGCACGGGGGCCTCGCCCTCCTCGGCGACGTCGACCACGCTCGGGTCGATCACGAGCTTGCCGTCCTTGCCCACCAGGACGGCCCCGCGCTCGACGACCTCGAGCTCGGCCCGTCCCGCGGTGCCGTTGACCGAGACGCGGTACCCCTCCCACGGGCTGTGGGCGTTGAGCGAGTAGGTCAGGGTCGCCCCGCGGGCGTAGTCGACCAGGACCGAGAGGTTGTCCTCGATGGTGATCCCTGCGGTGAAGACGTCCTTGTCGCGCAGGTAGCCGTCGTGCTGCTCGGCGTCCAGGTACAGGCTGGTCAGGCGCGGGTCGTCGCGCAGGTCCAGCAGGAAGGGGTCCTTGCTGCGTCCGTTGCGGCCGGTACCGCGTGCGGGCCGCCGGATCAGGCCGCGGCGTCGGGCGTTGGCCTGACCGTAGAAGCGCAGCGCGCCGCTCGCGTAGACCCGCGACGGCAGGTCCCCGAGCCACCAGTTGACCAGGTCGAAGTGGTGCGAGGCCTTGTGCACGAGCAGCCCGCCCGAGAAGTCCTTGCGGCGGTGCCAGCGGCGGAAGTAGTCCGCGCCGTGCATCGTGTCGAGCACCCACTCGAAGTGCACCGAGGTCACCTCCCCGATCTCCCCCGAGGTGATGACCTCCTTGAGGGCGGCGTTGCGCGGGGAGTACCGGTAGTTGAACGTCAGGACGGCGTCGCGGCCGGTGCGCTCGGCCGCGTCGACGATGCGCCGGGTCCCGGCGAGGTCGATGGTCATGGGCTTCTCGAGCACGACGTCGGCCCCGGCCTCCATGGCCCGGGCGGCCACCTCGGCGTGGGTGTGGTCGGGGCTGGTCACCACGACCGTGTCGACGTCCTCGACCTCGATCATCTTCTCGAGATCGTCGGGCTGGTACCGGGCCGGGGACGTGGTCAGACCGGCGGCCCGGACCAGGCCGTCGTAGTAGTCCATCCGCGCCGGGTTGGGCTCGCACCAGGCCACGATCTCGCCCACCTCGGCGTGCGGGCCCAGCAGCGCCTCGACGTACATCTGCGACCGGTGCCCGGTGCCGACGACGGCGTACCGCCGTCGCCCCTGCGAGCTGTCACCCACGCGCGTGCTCCTCGTCCTCGAAGCGGGAGTGCGGTGCCGGCCCGCTGGTGACGGGCCGGCACCGCTGGGGTCGCTGGTCGACCGAGGCTCGGTGGCCGCTCAGCGACGACTAGGGGTCACTGACCGGTGGCGGTCTCGACCTCGCTGATGAACTGCTCGGCGGCGTCCTGCGGGCTCAGCCGGTCGAACAGCACCTCGGCGTTGATGCGTCGGGTGATCTCGGCGACCTCACCGGCACCCACGGGGGGCACGGGCAGACCGTCGACGATCTCGTCCTCGAGCTCGGCCAGGAAGTCGGCCGAGCGCTGGTCGAGCTCGGAGAACTGGTCCTGGACGGCCGCGCGGACCTCGGTGTTGGCCGGCAGGCCGCGGTCGGAGAGCATGAGCTCGGCCGCCTCCTCGCTGTTGAGGAGGTAGTCGATCAGGGTCGCGGCGGCCTCGGGGTACTCCGAGTCAGCGGCCATCGAGTAGAACATGGCCGGCTTGAAGTACATGCCGGTGCGCTCGAACTGCGACTCACCCGGGTGACGGAGCAGGGTGATGTCCCGTCCGGCGGCGTTGCTCACGGCCTCGAGCTGGTTGGTCCAGAAGAAGGCCATGGCCCCCGAGTTGGTGCCGACCAGCGACTGCTCGGGCCCACCGGCGTCGATCTCGATGGTCTCCGACGCCGAGGGCGTGCCGCCCTGGTCGCGCAGCTGGAGGGAGATCTCCCACCACTCGGCGAGGGTGTCGGCGCTGAAGCCGAGCGAGCCGTCCTCGTTGTAGAGCGACTCGCCGCGCTGGCGGGCGAAGATCGCGAAGCCGGGCTCGTTGAAGCCGTAGTCCTGGGCGCCGAACACGCCGTCGTCGGTGTTGGCCGAGATCTGGGTCGCGATGTCGACGTAGTCCTCCCAGGTCCACGTCTCGTCGTCGGGCATATCGACGCCGGCGTCGGTGAAGATCTGCTCGTCGGCGAGGATCGCGTAGGCGTTGACCCCGGTCGGGATCCCGTACTGGCCCCCGTCGGTCTGGCCTGCCTCGATGATCGAGTCGTCGATGTTCGACAGGTCCAGGACGTCGGAGTGCTCGTTGAGGTCGCCCAGCACGCCGCGGCTCGCGTAGTCGCGCAGGTAGCGCTCCTCCTGGGTGATGACGTCCGGGGTGTCCCCCGCGGCGACCGTCGTCGCGAGCTTGTCCCAGTAGCCGTTCCAGTCGGTGAAGTCGCTCACCACCGTGATGTCGGGGTGCTCGGCCATGAAGTTGTCGAGGATCTCCTGGGTGACCTCGTGCCGGGTGTCCGAGCCCCACCAGGCGAAGCGGATGGTGGCCTCGCCCTCGGCGGCGGGCGGCTCGTCGCCGTCGTCGTCGTTGCTGGCTCCGGGGACGCCGCTGTCACCCGAGCAGGCGGTGAGCGCCATCCCGGCTGCGGCGACGAGGGCCGCGAGGCGCATGCCGCGGCGCCGGCCCGGGTTCTGGGTACGGGTGTGGTGGGACATCGTGCTCCTCGGTGGTTGCGGTGCGGCGCTCGATGGTGGGTCGAGCGGTCCTGCCTGCTGTCGTGCGTTGTGGGCGGTGCGTGGCGACGGGTGCGTCGTTGCACTCGCGGCGGACGTTCGGACCGTCCGGCCCGCAGGGCTCGTCGGTGAGGCCTGCGGACCGGGCGGCGTGCGGCGTCGGGCTACTTGATGCCCGTCGTCGCGATGCCCTTGACCAGGTACTTCTGGCCGAAGAGGAAGACGAGGAAGATCGGGATGAGGGAGACGATGGACATCGCGAACAGCGACCCCCAGGAGCTCTCGCCGGTGGAGTCGACGAAGGTCCGCAGGGCCACGGGCACGGTGTACATGTCCGGGTTGGTCAGGAAGATCAGCTGGCTGAAGAAGTCGTTCCAGGTCCAGATGAACGTGAAGATCGCCGTGGTCGCCAGGGCCGGGGTGGCCAGCGGGAGCATGATCCGGAAGAAGATCCGGGCGTGCCCCGCGCCGTCGATGCGGGCGGCCTCGTCGAGCTCCTTGGGGATGCCGCGGAAGAACTGCACCATGAGGAAGATGAAGAAGGCGTCCGTGGCGAGCAGCTTGGGCACGATCAACGGCAAGAACGTGTTGATCCACTCGAGCTGGGAGAACAGGATGTACTGCGGCACGATCACCACGTGGATCGGCAGCATGATCGACATCAGCATGATGGCGAACCAGATCGGCCGGCCCTTGAACTTGAGCCGGGCGAAGGCGTAGGCGGCGAGCGAGCAGCTCATGAGGTTCCCGAGCACCGAGCCCAGCACGATGATGAACGAGTTCATCAGGTAGTGGCTGAACGGGTGCAGCAGGGCGTTCCAGCCGACCGTGTAGTTGCTCAGGTCGAGCTCGGTCGGCAGCAGCGACGGGTCGCGGAAGATGAGCGCGTTCGGCTTGATCGAGCTCGAGAGCATCCACAGCAGCGGGTACAGCATCACGAACCCGAAGCTGATGAGCCCCGCGTGCTTGAGCAGGCTGCGGACCTTGGAGCCGCCCGAGCGTCGGCGCTTGCGCAGGGCAGGGCCGTCGGCGCTGCCGAAGGTGACGGCAGGGACCGGCAGGTCGCCGGCTCCCCCGGAGGCCGCCCCGGCCTGGGACTGCGGTCCGGGAGGGAGGGCCTCGGTGACCGAGGCGTCGCGGGCGGGCTCGTCGCGGGGTGTGCTCACCGCGTCCTGGCGCTCAGTCATTGTAGAAGACCCAGTACTTGGAGAAGAAGAAGTTGGCGGCCGTGAGGGCGGCGATGATGACCAGCAGCAGCCAGGCCATCGCCGAGGCGTAGCCCATGTCGAAGCTGCGGAACCCGTTCTGGTAGAGGTACAGCGTGTAGAACAAGGTCGAGTCCGCCGGTCCGCCTCCTCCCCCGCTCACGACGAAGGCCTGGGTGAAGGCCTGGAACGCGCCGATCACCTGCAGCACGAGGTTGAAGAAGATGATCGGGGTGAGCAGCGGGAGGGTGATGCTGACGAACTTGCGCACCCGGCCCGCGCCGTCGATCGAGGACGCCTCGTAGTACATCTCGGGGATCTGCCGCAGGCCGGCCAGGAAGATGATCATCGGTGCGCCGAAGGTCCACACGTTGAGGATCATCAGCGTGCCGAGGGCGTAGTCGGGGTGGGAGACCCAGCCCGGACCCTCGAGGCCGACGAGGGCGAGCACCTGGTTGACCAACCCGTTGGTGCCGAAGATCTGGCGCCACAGGATCGCGATCGCGACGCTGCCGCCCAGCAGGGAGGGCAGGTAGTAGACCGAGCGGTAGATGGCCAGCCCGCGCAGCCCTCGGTCGAGCACCATCGCGAGCGCCAGGGCTGCGGCCAGCTGCAGCGGCACCGAGACGAAGACGTAGGTGAAGGTCACCACGAGGGAGTTGTGGAGCCGCGGGTCGTCGAGCATCCGGAGGTAGTTCTCGACGCCGATCCAGCTGGGGGCCTCGAGCAGGCTGTAGTCCGTGAAGCTCAGGTACAGCGAGGCGAGCAGCGGCCCGGCCGTGATGAGGCCGAGGCCGATGAACCAGGGGGCGAGGAAGAAGATCGCCGCCTTGTTGTCGCCCCGCTCGCTCGGGCTCAGGGTGTCCTTGGTGCCCTTGGTCTTGCGGAGGGCTGCGAGCTCACCGAGAGCGGACACGAGTCACCCCCGTGCAGATCTGGGAGGCCGTCGCGAGCGGGCTCGCGCTGGGCCGGACGTCGGTCATGCACACTCCTCGGTGATCGCCCTTGATGGACCGAGCTGGTACTGCCGGGGCTGACGCTACATCACGTCGGCCGCGAAGGTGGAAAGCGTTATCCGTCTTCTGATACAACTTTGGTACCAGCCCTCAGAACGTGATGTCAACCACACTTGAGCCAGGTCGGCACCCCCGGCAGGCCGCGACGAAGCGGAGCAGGACGTGACCCCGAGCCCCTCGGACCAGGCCGCCCAGGCCACGACAGCAGGGCTGCCACCTGCGCAGATGCTCGACGAGGCCAGCCCGCTGGCCCCTGGCGGGCCGGCGGCGGGAGCTCCCGCCGTGGCCCTCGTCGGGGTCCACGGGCACGGCAGGTCACATCTCGGCAACATCTGGCGTCTGCACCGTGCGGGAGCCCTGCGGCTCGTCGGGCTGGTCGATCTCACCCCGCTCGACGAGGCTGGCCCGTGGCCCCCCGAGGTCACCTCCGCCGAGGACCGCGCGGCCCTCCTGGCCACCCCCTGGACCGAGGACGTCGAGGCCATGCTCGCCGGCGCCCGCCCGGACGTCGTCGTCATCTGCACCCCCATCCACACCCACGCGGACCTCGCGGCCCGGGCGCTGCGCGCCGGAGCCGACGTGCTGCTCGAGAAGCCCACCACCGCCTCCCTCGCCGAGTTCGACGAGCTGCTCGACGTCGAGCAGGAGACGGGCCGGGTGGTCCAGGTGGGGTTCCAGACCTTCGGCTCGACCGCCCTGACGATCGTCCACGAGCTGGTCGCCGACGGCCTCATCGGGGAGGTCACCGGCGTCGGGGCGGTCGGGACGTGGGTGCGCCCCCTGGACTACTGGACCCGGTCCCGCTGGACGGGCCGCCGCTCCCTCGAGGGCAGGCCCGTGGTGGACGGCGTGACCACCAACCCCCTGGCCCACGCGGTCGCCACGGCGCTGCACCTGGCGGAGGCCCGCACCGCCGAGGACGTCATCGAGGTCGAGCTCGACCAGTACCGCGCCAACGACGTCGAGGTCGACGACACCACCGCGGTCCGCATCACCACGGCGACCGGGCTGACGGTCAGCCTGGGCCTCACCCTGTGCGCCGCCGAGCACACCCAGCCGCGGGTGATCGTCCAGGGCACCACCGGCCGGGCGATCCTCGACTACTACGCCGACACCGTGACGGTGACCCGGCCCGACGACGCCTCGGGGGCACCTGCGGAACGCAGCCGCACCCTGCAGGGATCGCGCACCACCCTGCTCGAGGACCTGCTCGCGCACCGCACCGAGGGCACCCCGCTGCTGAGCCCCCTCGCGGGGACCGGGGCGTTCATGCGCGTGCTCGACGCGGTCCGCACCGCACCGGACCCGCTGCCCATCGACCCCGAGCACGTCACCTCGGTGACCGACGAGCTCGGCACCCACCTCGTGGTCGACGAGGTCGCCACCTGGTGCGCCCGCGTCGCCACCGAGCACCGCACCTTCGCCGAGCTGGGCGCTCCCTGGGCCGGGACCCCCGGATCGTCCAGGTCGTCACCGTGATGCGTCTCTCCGGCCACCAGCCCCCCGATCATCCCCGACCGCGCCCTCGCGACAGGAGCCGGACCATGACAGCCACCCCGCACACCCCGCCGCCCTCGACCCCCGCCGCCCGACCGGTCAAGGTCCCGCCGTGGTCCGAGTCCCCCGTGTGGCGGGAGCACGGCGACCTGCTCCGCGTCGAGATCGCCGGCACGGAGGTCGCGCGCTACGTCGACGGCAGCGGCAGCCCCGACTTCGACTCCCCGCGCCCCCACCTGCACCCGGTCCGCACCCCGGGCGGGACGCTCGTGACCGACGCGGCACCGCTGGACCACACGTGGCACCTGGGCCTGAACGTCGGGGTGCAGGACGTCGCGGGGGCCAACCTCTGGGGCGGACGCACCTACCTGCGGGGCGCCGGGTACACGTGGCGCCGCGACCACGGGCGCATCCTCCACCAGGAGTGGGTGCGGCGAGCACCCGGATCGGTGAGCCACCGACTCCTGTGGGCCGGGCCCGACGGCGCCGCCCTCCTCGAAGAGGTCCGTGACCTGGCGTGGTCCCCGCTCGACGAGGGCTCCTGGCGGCTCGACCTCGCCTTCCACCTCACCCTGCCGGTGGGAAGGACCGAACCGGTCGAGCTGGGCAGCCCCGGGTCCCACGGCCGCGACCAGGGCGGGTACGGAGGCCTCTTCTGGCGCGTCGCCCCCTGCGTGGACATCGACCTGCGCACCCCCGCCGCCCGCGGCGAGACGGCCGTGCACGGCAGCCGCCCCAGCGACGGCGCACGCTGGCTCGCCTGGAGCGCGACAGCCTCCGACGAGACCGGGCCCGGCGCCACGAGCCGTCCCGGGACACCCGCACGGGAGTTCACCATCGCTGTCGCACCGGCGGACGGGCACACCGCCCAGGACCCCTGGTTCGTGCGGGCCGAGGACTACCCGGGGCTGGGCTCGGCCCTCGCCTGGGACGCCCCGGTCGAGGTCGCTGCCGCCGGCCTCTCCCGGTCCTTCACCATCGTCGTGGCGGACGGGCGGTGGGAGGATGACCGCGTCGACGCGGTGCTGGGCCGCGCCGACGCGGTGCTGGGCAGCACGGGGCGTGAGGACGCGCTCCAGGACTCGACGCACCGACGGAAGGACGTCCGATGACCACCGTGCCCCTCGACCTCGCCGAGTGCACGCTGCTGCTGCGCCCCGAGGACCACGTCGCCGTCGCGACCCGCGACCTGCAGTCGGGCACCGTGCTGCGCGCCCCCGACCACGCGGGTGGTGAGCTGACCGTCACCCAGAGCGTGCCGCGCGGCCACAAGCTCGCGGTACGGGAGGTCGCCGTCGGTCAGCCGGTGCGCAAGTACGGCCAGTCCATCGGTCGCGCGACGGTGGCGATCTCCCCCGGGGACCACGTGCACACGCACAACCTGGGCATGGACGACGTCGACCAGGACTACGAGTTCGGCACCGCTCGGGTGACCCCGACGGCCCCCGCGGGCCCGCGCCCCACGTTCCAGGGGTACCGCCGCGCCGACGGCCGCGTCGGCACCCGCAACTACGTCGCGATCCTCACCTCGGTCAACTGCTCGGCCAGCTCGGCCAAGCTCATCGCCGACCAGTTCCGCGGCCCGGTGCTCGAGGCCTTCCCGCACGTGGACGGCGTCGTCGCCCTGACCCACACGAGCGGCTGCGGCATGGTGCCGACCTCCGAGGGCGGGCAGATGCTGCTGCGCACCCTGCGCGGCTACGCGAGCCACCCCAACGTGGTGGGCCTCCTGGTGCTCGGCCTCGGCTGCGAGATGATCCAGGTCGACCAGGTGCTCGACGGCCTCGAGCTCTCCCCCGACACCCTCGTCGAGCAGCTCACCATCCAGGAGACCGGCGGCATCCGACGGACCGTGCGGGCCGGGGTCGAGGCCATCGGGAAGATGCTCCCCGAGATCGACGGCCTGCGCCGCGAGGAGTGCGACGTCAGCGAGCTGGTGCTGGGGCTCAACTGCGGCGGCTCGGACGGGTACTCCGGGATCACGGCCAACCCGGCCCTCGGTCATGCCTCGGACCTGCTCGTGGCCTACGGGGCGCGCTCGGTGCTGGCCGAGACCCCCGAGGTCTACGGCGCCGAGCACCTGCTGACCCGGCGGGCCGTGGCCCCCGAGGTCGGGCAGCGGCTGCTCGACCGGATCGCCTGGTGGCGGGACTACGCCGAGGCCGGCGGTGGCACCCTCGACAACAACCCCTCGCCGGGCAACAAGGCCGGCGGGCTCACCACCATCCTCGAGAAGTCCCTCGGTGCGGTGGCCAAGGCGGGATCGGCCGAGCTGTCGGCGGTGTACCACTACGCCGAGCCGATCGACGAGCCCGGTCTCGGCTTCATGGACACCCCGGGCTACGACCCCGTCTCGGTGACCGGCCTGGTCGCGGGCGGCGCGAACGTCGTCGTCTTCACCACCGGCCGCGGATCGGTGCTCGGCTGCAAGCCCAGCCCGTCGATCAAGGTCGCGACCAACACCGAGATGTACCTGCGCATGGCCGAGGACATGGACCTCAACGCGGGGCGCATCGTCGACGGCACCGCGACCCTCCAGGAGGTCGGCGAGGAGATCTTCGCCAAGATCCTCGCGGTCGCCTCGGGCGAGACCACCGTGAGCGAGGACCTCGACCTCGGGCAGGACGAGTTCATCCCCTGGCAGCTGGGCACCGTGACCTGAGGAGTGCGCTGCGACGCCCGCCGGTCCGGGCCCGCGGCGGGGACCGGCGGCGGCGACCCCTCAGCCGAGGGTGACCGTGCCGACCCAGTACTCGGCGATCCGGCCGTCGCGCACCCGCAGGACGTCGTTGCCGGCGAACCGGGCAGGGCCATCGGGCGAGGCGCCCGAGCCGAGCCAACGCCCCGCGACGAGGTCCCCCTCGACCAGAGGGCCGACGGCCAGGGCGAAGGTGAGGTCGGTGAACATCTGCTGGGTCTGGGCGACGACCTCGGCGAGCTCTGCCGGGCCGCGAACCGTACGGTCGGGCCAGTAGCCGGCGAAGTCCTCGGTGACGAGCTCGTGGGCCGCCTCGGGCGAGCCGTTCCAGAGCTCCGCGAGCCACCGGTGGTAGAGCGCGTGGGAGCGCGACGTCGCCTCAGCCATGCGCCGAGCACATCACGGGATCGGCAGCGCCGACAAGCCCCCGCCGCCCTCTCGCCGTCGGTCCCCTCCGGGAGCCCGTGACAGCTCAGTGCAGGGCCGGGTACGCCTGCTGGGGCAGCCGGTACGCGAGGTCGACGGCGGTCTCGGCGGCCTCGTCCAGCTCGAGGCGGTGCTCGGCGACCAGCCGGGCGAGGAACCCGGCGTCGACCCGGCGGGCGAGGTCGTGGCGGGCCGGGATCGAGAAGAAGGCCCGCGTGTCGTCGACGAACCCGGTGGTGTTGTAGAAGCCAGCGGTGTCGGTGACCATCTCGCGGAACCGCCGCATGCCGTCGGGGGTGTCGAGGAACCACCAGGGCGCCCCGAGCTTCATCGCGGGGTACACCCCGGCCAACGGGGCGAGCTCGCGCGAGTAGATCGTCTCGTCCACGGTGAAGACGATGAAGCGCAGGGCCGGGTGGTGGCCGAAGGCCTCGAGCAGGGGCCGCAGGCTGCGGCTGAACTCCGCGGAGACCGGGATGTCGTAGCCGACGTCGGGGCCGCGCTCGGCGAGCACCTGGGCGTCGTGGTTGCGCAGCACACCGGGGTGCAACTGCATGGTCAGGCCGTCCTCGGTGGACATCCGCGCCATCTCGAAGAGCATGTGGCCGCTGAAGGCGGTCGCCTCGCCCGTGGTCACGTCGCCGCGTAGGGCCGCGGCGAAGATCCGTCCGGCCTCCTCGGTGCCGAGCGGGGTGGTGTCGGTCCCGAGGTGGCCGTGGTCGGTGGCCCGAGCCCCGGCGGCGACGAACGCGCGGCGGCGGGCCTCGAGGGCCCGCAGGTAGCCCTCGTAGGAGTCGACGGCGACGTCGGCGCGCTCGGCGAGCAGGGCGACGTCGTCGGCCCAGGCCGGGGCGTCCAGGTGCAGCAGGGCGTCCGGGCGGAACGTGGGGACGATGCGCTCGCCCCAGCCCCGCTCGGCCAGGGCGCCGTGGTCCGCGAGGGTCGCCGTGGCGGGGTCGGTGGTGGCGAGGATCTCCATGCCGAGGCTGTCGACGAGGGCCAGCGGACGGAACTCGGGGGTGGCCAGCCGCTCGGTGATCGCGTCGTAGAGGCGGTCGGCGGAGTCGGCCGAGGGGCGCTCGGTCAGGCCGAAGACCTCGACGAAGACGTGCTCGAGCCAGAACCGCGTGGGCGTGCCGCGGTACAGGTGCCAGTGCTCGCAGAAGGTCCGCCAGATGGCGCGTGGGTCGGTCTCGACCGGGCGGCCGTCGCGGCGCGGGACGCCCAGGGCGTCGTGCGGGACCCCCTGGGAGACGATCATCCGTACGAGGTAGTGGTCCGGGACGACGAAGACCTCGGCCGGGTCACCGAAGGGCTGGTCGGCGTTGAGCATGGCGGCGTCGACGTGGCCGTGCATCGAGACGATGGGCAGGTCCCGGGTGCTCGAGTAGATCGAGCGCGCCAGGTCCCGCGTGGTGGGGTCGGCCGGCAGCGCGCGGTCCGGGTGCAGCCGCCAGGGCCCGCCCGCGGGGCTCGTCGACGATGACATGAGGCCTCCTGGTGAAACACGATGAAACAATCTCGTCCGCGACCATCCTGCCTCCCTGGCTGGATCTCGCACAAGCCCTGCGGGTCGTCCAGGCGGATGGCCGAGGGCCGTGAGGTCTTGTGACCCCTTGATGCAACAGGATGAAACGTGGTGCACTGCTCCCACCGCCGTCTCAGCGATGTGGAAGGACCCACCCCCCATGGCCACGCTGCGTGATGTCGCCCGGGCGGCCGGGGTCTCCCCGGCCACGGCCTCTCGTGCCCTCGCGACCCCTGACCGGGTCTCCGCCGACCGCCGGGACCGCGTGGCCCGTGCCGCGGCCGAGCTCGGCTACCGCGCCCCGCGCACCGAGCACGCCGCGGAGGGTCGCCGGCTCGGTGTGATCGTCCCGGACCTGCAGAACCCCTTCTTCTCCGGCATCGTCAAGGGCGTCCAGCACCGGGCACGCTCGGCGGGGATGGCCGTGCTCGTCGCCGACTCCGACGAGGACCCGCACCTCGAGACCGAGCTCGTGGCCCAGATGAGCCCCCAGGTCGACGGGATCGTGCTCTGCTCGCCGCGGATGTCCGACCAGGCCCTCGCCACCCTGCCCACCAACCCCGAGATCGTCCTGGTCAACCGCGAGTCCGAGCACCTGCGCTCGGTCATCATCGACAACGACGACGGCATCCGGCAGGCGGTGCGTCACCTCCACGCCCTCGGGCACCGACGCATCGCCTACGCGGGGGGCCAGTGGGGCTCGTGGTCGGACCGCGAGCGCCGACGCGCCCTCGAGGTCGCCGCGCACGACCTGCCCGACGTCGACCTCGTCCAGCTCGGGCACTTCCCCATGGTCTTCGCGGGGGGCGTCGCCGCGGCCGATCTGGTCTCCGCCAGCGGGGCGACCGCCGTCGTCGCCCACAACGACCTCATCGCCCTGGGCATCCTCGACCGGCTGCGCTCGCGCGGGGTCGACGTCCCCGGCCAGGTCTCCGTGGTCGGCTTCGACGACGTCCCGACGGCCACCCACGTCTCCCCCACCCTGACGACCGTCGCCGTGCCGCTGCGCCAGCTGGGCCGCACCGCCGTCGAGCTGCTCCTCGAGGCCGAGACCAGCGTCGCGGCCGGGCCGGCCACCGACCGGGGCGAGCCAGACCTCGAGCCCGAGGGGGTGCTCGTCGTCCCGGTGTCCCTCGTGGTGCGGGACTCGACCACGGGGGCCGCGCCGCGCGAGCGTCACCGCCCCGGTCACGGGACCACCGACCCGCCCACCGCCAGCTCTCCTGCCACCCCTGGAGCACCATGAGCACCCCCCGCCTGTCCCTGCGCGCCCTCGCCGAGCACCCGCCCCGGCGCGCCGAGGTCCGCGGCCCGGCCGTCG
>NZ_JALPKN010000072.1 GCF_023630195.1 Actinotalea sp. C106
CCGCACCACGCAGCCCGCCCCGGCCCCCGATGCCGAGCAGGCCGTCCAGCACGACGTCCGCCGCGAAGGCCTGGGCCAGGGCCTCCCCGGCCCAGGTGCGGTCCCCCGGTGCCTCGGGGTGCAGGGTCAGGAGCCGACCACCGGCCGCACGGACCGCGACCAGGCCCTCCTGGTGCACCGCGGCCGAGGTCAGGACGGCCGTCACCCCCACCCCCCGGCCAGCGAGCAGGGCAAGGGCGTGCAGGGTGTCCCCGCCGTTGTTGCCCGGACCCACGAGACCGACCACGGTCGCCCCGACCACGGTCCCTGCTCGGGCTCTCGGCCGCAGGGGGCTCCCGGGCCCGAGCGCCCGCAGGGTGCGCAGCTCGTGGACCGCCGCCAGGGCCAGGGCCGTGGCGGCGCGGTGCATCAGCCCCCCGGCGAAGCCGCGCTCGGCGGCGAGCAGAGGAGCCTCGGCAGCTCGGACCTGGTCCGCGGTGAATGCCTCGATCACCACCCCATCCTGCCCCGTCCTGACCGGTGCCGTCCTGCGCCGGTCAGGACGGGCCGGTAGCGTGCGAGCATGCGATTCGGACTCTTCATCCCGCAGGGCTGGCGGATGGACCTCGTCGGCATCGACCCGTCCCAGCAGTGGGCCACGATGCGCGGGCTCGCCGAGCACGCAGACACCGGGTCGGCCTGGGAGTCGATCTGGGTCTACGACCACTTCCACACCGTGCCCGAGCCGACCCTCGAGGCCACCCACGAGGCGTGGACCCTCATGGCGGCCTTCGCAGCCTCGACCTCCCGGGTGCGCCTCGGGCAGATGTGCACCTGCATGGCCTACCGGAACCCGGCCTACCTCGCGAAGGTCGCGGCCACCGTCGACCTGGTCAGCGGTGGCCGCACCGAGATGGGCATCGGCGCGGGCTGGTACGAGCACGAGTGGCTCGCCTACGGCTACGGCTTCCCGAGCGCGGGGGACCGCCTGCGCGCCCTCGAGGAGGGCGTGCAGATCATGAAGCAGGCCTGGGAGACGGGCGAGGCGACCCTCGACGGCCGGTACTACCAGGTGGACGGCGCCCGCGTGCACCCCCAGCCCCTCCAGCCGGGTGGCATCCCCTTCTGGATCGCGGGCGGCGGGGAGCGCAAGACCCTGCGCATCGCCGCGCAGCACGCCCGGTACACCAACTTCGACGGCACCCCCGAGGGGTTCGCGCACAAGTCCTCGGTGCTCGAGGGCCACTGCCGCGAGCTGGGCCGCGACATGGACGAGATCACGCGCTCGGCCAACTACAACGTCGTGATCGGCCGCGACCAGGCCGAGGTCGACGAGCGTCTGGCCTGGATCGGCGAGCACTACCGCCGCTCGGTCCCGGCCAAGGCCGACGAGACCCTCGAGCAGTTCCGCACCGGCCCGCTCGTCGGGACCCCGGAGCAGATCGTCGAGAAGCTCACCGAGCTCCGCGGCCTGGGCATGACCTACGCGATCACGTACTTCGCCGAGGCTGCCTACGACCGTTCGGGCATCGAGCTCTTCGAGCGCGAGGTGGTCCCGGCCCTGCAGGGCTGACGGCGACCGCTCAGGTCAGGTCCCGCTCGGCCACCACGACCGCCGAGGCGATGCCCGCGTCGTGGGACAGCGAGATGTGGAAGCGGTCGATGCCCAGGTCCTCGGCGCGTCGTGCGACCGTGCCGCGGATCTCGACCACGGGCGGACCGCCGACCACCCGCAGCACGGTCGCGTCGTGCCACCTCATGGTGCCGGGTGCGCCGAGGGCCTTGGCCATCGCCTCCTTGGCCGCGAACCGAGCCGCGAGGGAGGTCGGCGGGACGTCTCGCTCGGCCGGGGTGAAGAGCTTCTCGATCATCCGCGGTGCTCGGTCGAGGGTCGCGAGGAAGCGCGCGACGTCGACCACGTCGATGCCGACCCCGACGATCACCGGCTCACTCGACCGTGACGGACTTGGCCAGGTTCCGTGGCTGGTCCACGTCCAGGCCCTTGGCCGTCGCGAGCTCGCAGGCGAAGATCTGCAGGGGCACCACCGAGACCAGCGGGGCGAGCAGCACCGGGGTCTGCGGGACGAAGAAGACCTCGTCCGCGAAGGGCAGCACGGCCTCGTCCCCCTCCTCGGCGATCACGAGGGTGCGCGCACCGCGGGCACGGATCTCCTGGATGTTGGAGATCACCTTGCTGTGCAGCGAGTGCCGGCCCCGCGGGGAGGGCACGATGACGAAGACCGGCTGGCCCTCCTCGATGAGCGCGATGGGCCCGTGCTTGAGCTCCCCCGCCGCGAACCCCTCGGCGTGGATGTAGGCCAGCTCCTTGAGCTTGAGGGCCCCCTCCATCGCCACCGGGAAGCCGACGTGACGACCGAGGAAGAGCACCGAGGTCGCCCCGGCCATCGACCGAGCGGTCTCGCGGACCTGCTCGGCCCCGTCGAGGACCTGCTGGACCTTCTCCGGGATCGCCCGCAGCGCAGCGAGGGACTCGGCGATCTCGTCAGGGAACTTGGTCCCCCGGAGCTGGGCGAGGTACAGGCCCAGCAGGTAGCTCGCGGTGATCTGCGCGAGGAACGCCTTGGTCGAGGCGACCGCGACCTCCGGCCCGGCGTGGGTGTACAGCACGGCGTCGGACTCGCGCGGGATCGTCGACCCGTGGGTGTTGACGATCGCCAGGACGGTCGCCCCCTGCTCGCGGGCGTGCCGCACGGCCATGAGGGTGTCCATGGTCTCCCCGGACTGGGAGACCGCGACGACGAGGGTCTTGGCGTTGACGACCGGGTCCCGGTAGCGGAACTCGTGGGCGAGCTCGACCTCCACCGGGATCCGGCACCAGTGCTCGATCGCGTACTTCGCGACCTGCCCCGCGTAGGCGGCCGTCCCGCAGGCGACGACGATGATCTTGTCGACCTGGCGCAGGACGGCCTCGTCGACGCGAAGGTCGTCCAGCACCAGGCGACCCTCGAGGTCGGTGCGCCCCAGGAGGGTGTCCGCGATCGCCTGGGGCTGGTCGTGGATCTCCTTGTCCATGAAGGAGGCGAAGCCGCCCTTCTCGGCGGCGGCGGCATCCCAGTCGACCGTGAATCGGCGAGGCTCGACCGCCACGCCGTCGAAGCCCATCACGCTCACGGAGCCCGGGGTGAGGGTCACGACCTGGTCCTGGCCGAGCTCCATGGCCTCGCGGGTGTGCGCGATGAAGGCGGCGACGTCCGAGCCGAGGAAGTTCTCCCCCTCCCCCAGGCCGACGACGAGGGGCGAGTCGTGCCGGGCCCCGACGACGGTGTCCGGGACGTCGGCGTGCACCGCGAGGAGGGTGAAGGTGCCCTCGAGCCGCTGGGCCACGGTCCGCAGCGCCTCGGTGAGGTCACCGGTCACCCGGTACGCCGCGCCGACCAGGTGGGCGACCACCTCGGTGTCGGTCTCCGAGACCAGGACGACCCCGGCCCCCTCGAGCTCGGCACGGAGCTGGACGAAGTTCTCGACGATGCCGTTGTGGATGACCGCGAGACGACCGTCCTCCGACACGTGCGGGTGAGCGTTGACGTCGTTCGGGGCACCGTGGGTGGCCCACCGGGTGTGGCCGATCGAGGCGGTGCCCGCGGGGAGCGGCTCGGCCTCGAGGAGGGCCGTGAGGTTGGCCAGCTTGCCGGCCTTCTTGGCGGTCGCCAGGTCAGCACCCCCCAGGGTGACGACGGCGACCCCCGCGGAGTCGTAGCCCCGGTACTCGAGCCGGGCGAGCCCGCCCATGGCCACCTCGAGCGGACGTCCGCTCGGCTGCTGGGCACCGACGTATCCCACGATTCCGCACATGGCCGCGAGTCTAGTGCGCGTCCCGAGGGTCCCCTGGCCGGTCGGGGTCTGGTTCGCGGAGGGGCCGCCCCAGGCGGCAGACTGCACGGGTGGCCCCAGACATCGCCCCGTCGACCCCGTACGTGGACCTCGACCGCGCGGCGTGGAGCCGTCTCTCCTCGGCCACCCCCCTGCCCCTGACCGGGGCGGACGTGGCACGCCTGCGCGGGCTCGGCGACCCGATCGACCTGGCCGAGGTCGACGCCGTCTACCGACCGCTCTCCCGCCTGCTCAACCTGTACGTCAACGCCACCGGTGCCCTGCACACGGCATCCTCGACCTTCCTCGGCGAGGCCGCCGCGCGCACGCCGTACGTCATCGGGATCGCCGGGTCGGTCGCGGTGGGCAAGTCGACCACCGCCCGGGTGCTGCGTGAGCTCCTGGCCCGCTGGCCTGAGACCCCTCGGGTCGAGCTGATCACCACCGACGGGTTCCTGCACCCCAACGCCGAGCTCGCCCGCCGCGGGATCATGCACCGCAAGGGCTTCCCCGAATCCTACGACCGCCGGGGCCTGCTGCGCTTCCTGTCCTCGGTCAAGGCCGGGCGTGCCGAGGTCCGGGCCCCCGTCTACTCGCACCTCACCTACGACATCGTCCCCGAGGAGCACGTCGTGGTCCGTCGGCCCGACGTCCTGATCGTCGAGGGGCTCAACGTGCTCCAGCCCGCTCGTCCCACCGCCGTGGGCGGTTCGAGCCTCGCGGTGAGCGACTTCTTCGACTTCTCGATCTACGTGGACGCGCGGACCTCCGACGCGCGCCAGTGGTACGTCGACCGGTTCCTCTCCCTGCGGGCGACGGCCTTCGCCCAGCCCGAGTCCTACTTCCACCGCTTCGCGGAGCTGGACGACCACCAGGCCATCGACCGCGCCGAGGAGATCTGGGACTCGATCAACTCGCCCAACCTCGAGCAGAACATCCTGCCGACCCGGGGGCGCGCCACCCTGGTCCTGCGCAAGGGGGCCGACCACGCCGTCGAGCGGGTGCGGCTGCGCAAGCTCTGACCCGCGGCGTCCGGGGCACCGCAGCGGCACGACCTAGACGCGGGTGGCCTCGTGAAGGAGGCGTGGTGGACCCTCGGGGACGGCCTCGGCCGCGGCGGTCGGCCCCCGCCCTCGCAGGAGGCGCCGCAGCAGCGCGTCGAGGGCGAGACCGAGCAGCAGACCACCCAGCACCCCCACCACCACCGCGAGCACCGGGTGCTCCGCGAACCAGACCCCCGCGCCCACCCCCAGCAGGACCGAGTACACCGACCAGGAGATCGCGGCGAGGGCGGCCAAGCCGGTGAACCGTCCCCGCGGGTAGCCGACCGACCCGGCGGTCAGGTTGACGGCCACCCGGCCCACCGGGACGTACCGGGCAGCGAGGATGAAGGCGGCCCCCCGGTGCTCGAGGGCGTGCTCGGCACGGTCGACCATGCGCTGGCCCAGCGGCGAGGACAGCAGTCGCATGCGCCGCACAGGGACCCGCCTGCCGATCGAGAACGCGAGCAGGTCGCCCGAGAAGGCCCCGGCCGCCGCGACCGCCCCCACGAGCCAGAGGGTGGGCTCACCGGTGCTGACCGCGAGCGCGGCGAGGGCGATCACCGCCGACTCGCTCGGGACCGGAGGGAAGATCCCGTCGACGAGGGTGACGAGGTAGAGCACGAGGAGCGCCCAGGGCGACCCGGCGAGGGCCATGACCCAGTCCTCCAGCACGGTCCCCCACCTCCCCTGGTGTCGACGCCTGGCCAGGTTCGCAGGCTCAGGTGTCCACGCTAGGACCAGAGGATGACGGTTCGGTATGGGTTATCCCCCCGAGTCGACCCTGAGTCCGGCCCGAGGGCCTCAGGCGAGGGGGAAGCCGAGCTCCTGGGCGGCGCGCTCAGGCGTGGGGTCGGCCCAGCGCAGCGCGTGGTCGGGGCTGGTCAGGGAGCGCATCTCGGCCTGGTCGACGTAGAGCCGTCCACCGAGGTGGTCGGTCTCGTGCTGGACGATGCGCGCAGGCCACCCGTGCACCAGCTCGTCCAGGGGGCACCCCTGCTCGTCGCTGCCGGTGAGGTGGACCGTGCGCCAGCGCGAGGTGACGGCCTGCCACCCGTGCACGCTCAAGCAGCCTTCGTAGAAGGACACGCGATCGGCGCCGTGCGGGGCGTAGGCCGGGTTGACCAGGACCCTGAAGGGCAGCGGCTCGCGTTCACGTGCCCTCGCGTGCTCGTCGTCGACAGGCCAGCTGTCCTCGAGCACGGCAAGGGCCAGGCTGAGCCCCACCTGGGGAGCGGCGAGGCCGACCCCGGGTGCCTCGCGCATCGTGCGCCGCATCGCGGCGAGGAGTGAGGTCAGGCGTGCGTCGTCGAGCTGGCCGTCGTACGGTACGGCCGGACGCCGCAGGACAGGATCCCCGGCCTGGACGATCGGGAGAGGTCCGTCGACCTCGAGCAGGGCGTCCACCTGGTCCAGCACGGCGCGGGGCGCGCTCACCGGGCGCTCCCCGGGGGCGAGGGGACTCGCGCCTCGCCCTGCTCCACGCCCTCGTCCCAGCCCGTCACAGGGCGAGTCGAGCCTGGACGACCTCAGCGAGCCGCGCTGCCATGCGGTCGGCGACCTCCTGCTCGGCGGCCTCGACCATGACTCGCACGACAGGCTCGGTACCCGAAGGGCGCAGCAGCACGCGCCCCTCACGGCCGAGCTCAGCCTCGGCGGCGGCGACAGCCGCGAGGACGCCCTCGTCCGCACCGGCACGGGTCCGGTCCACCCCGGACACGTTGACGAGCACCTGGGGCAGGCGCGGGACCTGAGCCGCCAGGTCGGCGAGGGACCGGCCCGTCGCAGCGACCCGTGAGGCGAGCTGCAGGGCCGTGAGCGTCCCGTCGCCCGTGGTCGAGTGGCGCGCGAGGATGAGGTGTCCGGACTGCTCCCCGCCCAGGGTGAAGCCCCCCGAGCGCATCTCCTCGAGCACGTACCGGTCCCCGACCCCGGTCTGCACGGTTCGCACCCCGGCGTCCGCCATCGCGAGCTGCAGGCCCAGGTTGCTCATCACCGTGGTCACCAGGGTGTCGTGGGCGAGCTCGCCCCGCTCACGCAGGGCGAGCGCGAGGATGCCCATGATCTGGTCGCCGTCGACGAGGTGCCCCTCCCCGTCGACCGCGAGGCAGCGGTCGGCGTCGCCGTCGAGCGCGACGCCGAGGTGGGCCTGGGCGGCGACCACCGCAGCCTGGAGCTGCTCGGGGTGGGTCGAGCCGCACTTCTCGTTGATGTTGCGGCCGTCGGGCGAGGCGTTGATCACCACGACGTCCGCACCGGCGGCACGCAGGGCCGCCGGGGCGACCTCGCTCGCGGCACCGTTGGCGGCGTCGATCACGATTCGCAGCGAGCCGAGGTCGGACGGGATGGTCGAGACGAGGTGCTCGACGTACTGCTCGGCGGCGGCCCCGACGTCCTGGGTGATGCGGCCGACGGCGGCACCTGTCGGGCGCTCCCAGGGCTCGCGCATGCGGGCCTCGATCGCGTCCTCGACGTCGTCGTCGAGCTTGTGCCCGCCTCGGGCGAAGAACTTGATGCCGTTGTCGGGCATGGGGTTGTGCGAGGCCGAGAGCATGACCCCCAGGTCGACCTCACGCGTGCCGGTCAGGTGCGCGACCCCCGGCGTCGGGATGACGCCCAGATTGACGACGTCGACCCCGGCGCTCGCCAGCCCTGCCGCCACGGCGGCCGAGAGGAACTCGCCCGAGGCGCGCGGGTCACGGCCGATCACCGCGCGTGGCCGGTGCCCCGCGAAGGCCCCCGACGCTGCCAGCACGTGCGCCGCCGCGACCGAGAGGTCGAGCGCGAGCTCGGCCGTCACGTCGCGGTTCGCGACCCCACGCACCCCGTCGGTACCGAACAACCGCCCCATCGCCAACCTCCTCGTCGTGACCGACCGTACGCCCCGCCGAGAAGCGGGCGCACAGATGCCGACGGCCCCGATGGTGTCCATCGGGGCCGTCGGTGCGCTGGATCAGCGCTTGGAGTACTGGGGCGCCTTGCGCGCCTTCTTGAGCCCGGCCTTCTTGCGCTCGACCACACGGGGGTCGCGGGTCAGGAAGCCGGCCTTCTTGAGCGCCGGGCGGTTGTGCTCGGCGTCGATCTCGTTGAGGGCCCGGGCGATGCCAAGACGCAGCGCGCCAGCCTGGCCGGAGGCGCCGCCGCCGTGGATACGCGCGATCACGTCGAAGCGGCCCTCGACGTCGACCAGCTTGAGCGGGTCGTTGACGAGCTGCTGGTGCACCTTGTTGGGGAAGTAGTCCTCGAGCGTGCGCCCGTTGACCTTCCACTGCCCGGTGCCCGGGATCAGACGGACCCGGGCCACGGCCTCCTTGCGGCGGCCGAGGGCCTGGGCCGGAGCGGTCAGGCTCTGGCCCTGCCCCGTGGGGGCACTGGTCTCGGAGGTGTAGCTGGAAGGCGTGTCGTCGCCCTCAACGTCGATGTCGACGGTGGTCTCGGCCACTGGTGGTGTCCTCGCGTCCTGTGTGGATGGTGGCAGCGGGCCGAGGCCTACTGCGCGACCTGGGTGATCTCGAAGGGCTTCGGCTGCTGAGCCGAGTGCGGGTGCTCGCTCCCGGCGTAGACCTTGAGCTTGCCCATCTGCGTGCGGGCGAGCGAGGTCTTGGGGAGCATGCCGCGCACGGCCTTCTCGACAGCCCGGTCAGGCTTGGCGGCGAGCAGCTCGCTGTAGGGGATGGCACGCAGGCCACCCGGGTAGCCGGAGTGGCGGTAGGCGAGCTTCTGCTCGCGCTTGTTGCCGGTCAGGGCGACCTTGTCGGCGTTGATGATGATGACGAAGTCACCGGCGTCGACGTGCGGGGCGAAGGTCGCCTTGTGCTTGCCGCGCAGGAGGACGGCGACCTGCGAGGCCAGGCGACCCAGGACGACGTCGGTCGCGTCGATGACGTGCCAGGTCCGCTCGACGTCGCCGGGCTTCGGGGTGTACGTGCGCACGGTCGTAGCCTTCGTTTCGTGTAGCTGATGAGTGGCATCGGGCCTCGGGTCATGCCGTGCGGTGCACGTGCATGTCCCCTCGTCTCCCGATGAGGTCGTCCGTTGTCGTCCTCCGCGGATCTCGGCGAGTGGGAGCGCACGAGAAGCGTTGGGACGCACAACGACACGCCAGAGTACCCGTCGAGGGGCCAGGGGGTCAAAAGCGCCCGGTGGAGCCCGGCACCGGGACGAGAGGCGCGCGCCGTCCGTCCCCGCTCCGGCCCCCGGCCTCGTCCGCTCACCGGGCGCGTTCGACCCGGGCGACCTCCCAGACCGCCTCGTCCCGCTCGACCACCTCGCCGTCCTCGCCGAAGACGAGGAAGCGGTCGAACCCGCGGGCGAACCAACGGTCGTGGGTGACCGCGACGACCGTCCCCTCGAAGCTCGCGAGCCCCCGCTCGAGGGCCTCGGCCGAGTGGAGGTCGAGGTTGTCGGTGGGCTCGTCGAGGAGCAGCAGCGTCGCCCCCGAGAGCTCGAGCAGCAGGATCTGGAACCGGGCCTGCTGCCCGCCCGAGAGGGTGTCGTAGGTCTGCTCGGCCGCCGCGACCAGCTCGTAGCGGTCCAGGGCCTTGCTCGCCGGCTCGCGGCCGAGGCCGCTGCGGTCCCCCTCCCCCCGGTGCAGGATGTCCAGGAGCGTACGGCCGGCGAGCTCGGGGTGCGTGTCGTTCTGGGCGAACCAGCCCGGCCGGACCCGCGAGCCGATCACCGCGCGGCCGGTGTGCTGCACGGGGCGGTGGTCGTGACCGTGCGCCTCACCCAGGACCGGGGCGTGCTCCCGGCCGGGGTCGCTTCCCCCGGCAGCCAGGAGCCGCAGGAAGTGCGACTTGCCCGAGCCGTTCGCCCCGAGCACCGCGACCCGCTCGCCGAACCACAGCTCGGCGTCGAACGGGCGCATCAGCCCGGTGAGCTCGAGGGTCTCGACCACCACGGCGCGCTTGGCGGTGCGTCCTCCGACCAGACGCACCCGGACGTCCTGCTCCTTGGCCATGACCTGAGGCGGACCCGCCTCCTCGAACTTGCGCAGGCGCGTCTGGGCCGCCTGGTAGCGCGAGGCCAGACCGTCGTTGAAGGCTGCCTTGTTCTTCAGCGCGTTCACCATGTCCCGGAGCGCGCTGTGCTGCTCCTCCCACCGTCGGGTCATCTCCTCGAGACGGGCCTGACGGTCGGCGCGGGCCTGCCCGAAGGTCGCGAACCCGCCCCCGTGCACCCACAGGGTCGCTCCGGCCGGGGTCGGCTCGAGGCTCGCGACGTGCGTGGCTGTCCGGGCGAGGAGCTCGCGGTCGTGGCTGACGAAGAGCACGGTCTTGCCCGAGGCCACGAGGGCCTGCTCGAGCCACCGCTTGGCGGGGACGTCCAGGTAGTTGTCGGGCTCGTCGAGCAGCAGCACCTCGTCCGGCCCGCGCAGCAGCGCCTCGAGGACCAGGCGCTTCTGCTCCCCTCCCGAGAGGGTGCGCACCTCCCGATGCTGGGCGCGCTCGAAGGGCAGCGAGAGCACGGCGTCGGTCACCCGGTCCCAGCCGACCTCGGCGTCGTACCCGCCGACGTCGGCCCAGTCCGCGAGGGCCTGGGCGTAGCGCATCTGCGCCGGGGTGTCGTCGACCTCCATCATCGCCAGCTCGGCCGCTGCGAGCTCGACGGCTGCCTGCCGCACGGCCTCGGGGGCCAACGAGGCCAGCAGGTCGCGCACCGAACGGTCGTCGTCGATGCGGCCCACGAACTGCCGCATGACGCCCATGCTGCCCGTCCGCGCGACGGCACCCTGGTGGGGCTGCTCGTCCCCGGCCACCATGCGCACGAGGGTGGTCTTGCCCGCCCCGTTGGGCCCGACCAGGGCCACGCGACTGCCCTGGCCCACGCGCAGGTCGACCCCGGCGAGCAGGGGCCGGCCGTCGGGAAGGACGTAGCCCACGCCGCTGATGTCGAGGTGTCCCATGCCCGGAGTGTCCTCTGCCTGCCCCCGCCCCGTCCATGCGATACGCCCGGATGCGGTCGCTCCGCAGCGGTGCGACGGTGGAGCCATGAGCGAGAACTACGGCGACACCCCGGCCACCTCCCCCGATCCCGAGTCCGGCGCCGAGGGCGACACCGACCAGCTGCAGCAGGAGGACACCCTGCTCGACCGCGGGGTGCAGAACGTGCTCGACGAGGGCTACTCGCCGCCTGACCACGCTCCTAACCCGTACCGCCTCGAGACGGCCGAGGAGGAGCGTGAGGGGGACAGCCTGGACGACCGGCTCGACCAGGAGCAGCCCGAGGTGTGGGAGACGACCGACGCCCCCGACGCCGGGGCGGGCGAGCCGGATCGGGCCGGCCGGCTGGCGGTGGACGCGAGCGAGCCCTCCGGAGCCTCGGCGGCGAGCCTCATGGCCCAGGACGTCGGTATCGACGGGGGCGCCGCGAGCGCCGAGGAGGCCGCCGTGCACGTGGTCGAGGACGAGAACCCGGTCTAGCGGTCCCTGCCCGGGCGCCGCCAGACTCCCACGGTCGGGCTAGGGCTCCTCGACCAGGGCCTTGGCCACCACGCTCAACGGCGTCGAGGTCTCGCGGGCTCGGCGCCGCAGCTCGACGAAGGCCTCGGCCACGGTGATGCCCTGGCGCTCGGCGAGCCGCCCCTTGGCCTGCTCGAGGACGACCCGGGAGTGCAGGGCTCCCTGCAGCTGGGTCGTGAGGCTCTCGGCACGGTCGAGCACCTGGTGCTGGATGATGCCGACGGTCGCGACGTCGGCCATGGCCCGCGCGACGGCGACGTCCTCCGCGGCCAGGGAGTCGGTCCCCGTCCGGAAGAGGTTGAGGGCACCGACGGTCTGCCCCTGCAGCCGCAGCGGGATGCCGTAGGCCTGCTGGACGCCGATCGCGCGTGCCCCGGCCACCCACTGCGGCCACCGCTGCTCGACGGCGGCGAGGTCCTCCACCACGACGACGTCGTTCCGCTCCATCGCGGCCAGGCACGGGCCCTGCCCCGACCGGACCTGGATCAGCTCGAGGAGCTCGGCCTGGTGGGTGCTCGCGGCGAGCATCTTGGGCGTCGACCCTGGGTCGAGGAGGAGCAGGCCTGCCGCCCAGACGTCGAGGAGGTCCACGGCTCGGTCGACGAGGCGCTGAGCGAGGTCGGAGACCTCGTACGGCCCGACGAGGGTCGAGGCGAGCTCGACGAAGACCCCGGCGAGGGTCACCCGGTCGGCGCTGCGGCGGACGTCGGTCATGTCATCTCCTGGCTGGCCTCGACCCTCAGCGCCCGGGCCTCCTCGGTACGGCGAGCACGCGTCGTCGAGGCTCGTGACGCGAGCTCTGAGTCCGGAGGGTACTCGACCTCCTCGAGGGTCAGGCCCGCCGCCGGCGCGACGAGCACGCCGCGGCGGCCGCTCGTCAGGAGCTCGGCCGGCCAGCTCTCGGGCCGGCGCCCCTCACCGACGGCGAGCAGAGCGCCGACCAGGGAGCGCACCATCGAGTGGCAGAAGGCGTCAGCCATCACGTCGAGCACGACGAGCCCGGCGTCGGCCCCGGGGCGACGACGGCAGAAGGCCGCGAAGTCGTGCTGCCCGACCAGCGGCTGGGCTGCCCGGTCCATCGCCTCCGCGTCCAGCGGCAGCCGGTGCCGCAGGACGTGGTCCCGGCGCAGCGGGTCTACCACCCGGGGATCGTCGGCCAGGCGGTACGCGTAGCGCCGGCGCAGCGCCGAGAACCTCGCGTCGAAGCCTGCAGGGGCCTCGCCGGCGCGGTGCACCACGACGTCGGGGGGGAGCACCCCGGCGAGCCGGCGGGCGAGGGCGACCCCCGGGGCGG
>NZ_JALPKN010000073.1 GCF_023630195.1 Actinotalea sp. C106
GTCCCGGTGGTGGCGGTGGCGCCCCCGGCGGCTTCGCCGGTCGCCCGGGTGGTGGCGGCCGTGGCGCTGGCCGTGGCAGCACCGCGGGTGCCTTCGGGCGTGCTGGTGGTCGGCCTGTCCGGGGACGGAAGTCCAAGCGCGCGAAGCGCCAGGAGTTCGAGCAGATGCAGGCCCCCTCGCTGGGTGGCGTGCAGGTCCCGCGCGGTGACGGCAAGACCGTCGTCCGGCTGCGACACGGCTCGTCCCTGAACGACTTCGCCGACAAGATCGACGCCAACCCGGCGAGCCTGGTCACGGTGCTGTTCCACCTCGGTGAGATGGCGACCGCGACCCAGTCCCTCGACGAGGACACCTTCGGCACCCTCGCCAACGAGCTCGGGTACATCATCGAGATGGTCTCGGCCGAGGAGGAGGACCGCGAGCTGCTCGGGGCCTTCGACATCGACCTCGACGCCGAGCTCGCCGACGAGAGCGACGACCAGCTGAGCGCTCGTCCGCCGGTGGTGACCGTCATGGGTCACGTCGACCACGGAAAGACCAAGCTGCTCGACGCGATCCGTTCGGCGGACGTCGTCGCCGGCGAGGCCGGGGGGATCACGCAGCACATCGGTGCGTACCAGATCCACACCGAGCACGAGGGCCTCGAGCGGGCCGTGACCTTCATCGACACCCCCGGTCACGAGGCCTTCACGGCCATGCGTGCCCGTGGTGCCCAGGTCACCGACATCGCGATCCTCGTGGTCGCGGCCGACGACGGCGTGATGCCGCAGACCGTCGAGGCGCTCAACCATGCGCAGTCGGCCGGCGTGCCGATCGTCGTCGCGGTCAACAAGGTGGACAAGGAGGGGGCCAACCCCGACAAGATCCGCCAGCAGCTCACCGAGTACAACCTCGTGGCTGAGGAGTACGGCGGCGACACGATGTTCGTCGAGATCTCGGCGCTCCAGCGCATGGGTATCGACCAGCTGATCGAGGCGGTGCTGCTGACCGCGGACGCTGCCCTGGACCTGCGGGCCAACGCCGACAAGGACGCCCGAGGCGTCGCGGTCGAGGCGAACCTCGACAAGGGGCGTGGTGCGGTCGCGACCGTGCTGGTCCAGTCCGGCACGCTGCGGGTCGGCGACGCGATCGTCGCGGGCACGGCCCACGGCCGCGTCCGGGCGATGTTCGACGAGCACGGCGAGACCGTGTCCGAGGCCACGCCGGCGCGTCCGGTGCTGGTGCTCGGCCTCGCCTCCGTGCCTCGTGCCGGTGACACCTTCCTGGTGGCCCCGGACGAGCGGACGGCCCGGCAGATCGCCGAGAAGCGGGAGGCCGCCGAGCGTGCCGCCCTGCTGGCCAAGCGTCGCAAGCGGATCAGCCTCGAGGACTTCACCAGCGCCCTGCAGCAGGGCAAGGTCGAGACCCTCAACCTGGTGCTCAAGGGCGACGTCTCGGGTGCCGTCGAGGCCCTCGAGGACGCCCTGCTCAAGATCGACGTGGGCGAGGAGGTCGCTCTGCGGGTCATCCACCGCGGCGTGGGTGCCATCACGCAGAACGACGTCAACCTCGCGACCGTCGACAACGCGATCATCCTCGGCTTCAACGTCAAGTACGCCGAGCGCGTCGAGGACCTCGCCGACCGCGAGGGGGTGGACGTCCGGTTCTACTCGGTCATCTACCAGGCGATCGACGACGTCGAGTCGGCCCTCAAGGGCATGCTCAAGCCCGAGTACGAGGAGGTGCAGCTCGGTACGGCCGAGGTGCGCGAGATCTTCCGCTCGAGCAAGTTCGGGAACATCGCCGGGTCGCTGGTCCGCAGCGGTGTGATCCGACGCAACGCCAAGGCGCGCGTCCTGCGCAACGGCACCATGGTCGCGGAGAACCTGTCCATCGAGTCGCTCAAGCGGTTCAAGGACGATGCGACCGAGGTCCGCGACGGCTACGAGTGCGGCATCGGCCTGGGGTCGTACAACGACCTGCGTGCCGAGGACGTCATCGAGACGTACGAGATGCAGGAGAAGCCGCGCTCCTGAGGTGATGTCCGGGGTGGGCCGCGCGGCGGTGATCGACGCGCGGCCCACCCGACGCCCTCCTTCGTCGGGCGTCCTGCCAGACCCACCACGGTCCGCGCGTCGATCACCGCCGCGCTCCGTGACGTCACCGTGGGTACCCACGCGGGGCCCGGTGCTCCTGGACGGGGCACCACTGCACATGAGGAGACTTCTGATGGTTGACCACCCTCGGGCGCGCAAGGTCGCGGACCGGATCCACGAGACCGTGGCACGCATGCTCGACACCCGCATCAAGGACCCTCGCCTGGGCTTCGTGACGATCACCGACGTCCGGGTGACGGGGGACCTGCAGCACGCCTCGGTGTTCTACACCGTCCTGGGCGACACCGAGTCCCGCGAGGGCACCGCGGCAGCCCTCGAGAGCGCCAAGGGCGTGATCCGTTCCGAGGTCGGCAAGCAGGTCGGCATCCGTCTGACGCCGACCCTCGAGTTCATCGCCGACGCGATCCCCGAGACCGCCCAGCACCTCGAGGAGGCCCTGCGTCAGGCTGCCGCCCGCGACGCCGAGGTCGCCGCCCTCGCCGCGGCCGCCCAGTACGCGGGGGAGGCCGACCCGTACCGTCGTGACGACGAGGACGAGGACGAGGACGCGCCGGAGGCCGAGGGCGGCACCGAGCCCTCGGACGGAGGCGTGGACGGCTCTGCCCCTCGTGGCTGAGCGCGCCCCCGCGGGCATCGTCGTCGTCGACAAGCCCGAGGGCTGGACGAGTCACGACGTCGTCGCACGCGTGCGACGCCTTGCCGGCACGCGCAAGGTCGGTCACGCGGGGACCCTGGACCCGATGGCCACCGGGGTGCTCGTGCTGGGGGTCGAGTCCGCGACGCGGCTGCTGACCTTCGTCGTCGGGGCGGACAAGGACTACTCCGCGACGATCAGGCTCGGTGTGGTCACCACCACCGACGACGCCCAGGGCGAGGTCCTCGAGCGGGCCGGCGCCGCGATCCCGCTCCCGGACCTCGCCGACCACGTCGCGCGCCTGACCGGTGCGATCGACCAGGTGCCGTCGGCCGTCAGCGCCATCAAGGTCGACGGCCGGCGCGCCTACGCCCGGGTGCGGGCCGGAGAGACGGTCGAGCTGGCCGCCCGACCCGTGACGGTGCACCGGCTCCAGGTCCAGGACGTGCGGCCCGGTGTCGCCGAGGACACGCCCGTGGTCGACGTCGACGTGGACGTGACCTGCTCCTCCGGCACCTACGTGCGGGCCATCGCGCGTGACCTCGGTGCGGCCCTGGGCACCGGCGGTCACCTGACCGCGCTGCGGCGCACCCGGGTCGGGGGGTACGGCATCGACCAGGCCCGCACCCTGGACGAGCTCGCGGAGGAGCTCTCGCTCCTGCCCCTCGCCGAGGCGGCACGTGCCACGCTGCCCAGCCGCTCGCTCGATGCCGAGCTCGCGCGCGAGCTCTCCTTCGGACGGCGGATCCCCACGACCCAGGACGGTCCCGTCGGGACCCGAGAGCTCCCCGTGGCGGCCTTCGGCCCCGAGGGCGAGCTCGTCGCCCTGCTCACCGACGAGCAGGGTCGGTCGCGTCCGGTCATCGTCTTCGCGCGTCCTGACGAGACCCCTGGCGCGACCCCCTGACACGAGGTTGCCGCTCGGGAGCCGGTGACCGGCTGTCTCGCTGCGCGGCCCCGAGTGGCTCGAGCGGCTGCTCGAGCCGTGAGCGGTGGGGACCGTGCGCGTGGGATGATCCGCAGCATGGGTAGAGGCGGCCGTGGACGGTCCGGGCATCGTGATGGCACGTTGGCGCACCTCCTGGGCTGGTTCGCCCTGGCGGCCGGTGGCGGGTTCGCGGTCCTCCTCCTGGTGTCCGTCCTCGTGGGCTGAGCGCCGCACGGGCTCCGTGCGGCGTACGACGGCGCGGGGTCGTGGCAGGCTTGTCCCGCTCCGCGGTCCGCGCGGGGCGGAGCAGCAGGCAGACGAGGAGAGCGCGTGCACCGCTGGACCGACCTGCGCCAGGTCCCGGCAGACCTCGGCCCCTCGGTCGTCACGATCGGCAACTTCGACGGGGTGCACCGCGGTCACCGGAGCGTGCTGACCCGCATGGTCCGCTCGGCGCGCGCCCTCGGCGGCAGCGCCGTCGCCGTGACCTTCCACCCCCACCCCGCCCAGGTGCACCGTCCCGGTGAGACGCCCGAGCTGATCACGGGACTCGCCGACCGGCTCGACCTGCTCGCCGGCACCGGCCTGGACGCCGTGCTGCTGATCGACTACACCCTCGAGTTCGCGCAGCTGCTCCCCGAGGAGTTCGTCCGCAGCTACCTGGTCGAGGGGCTCCACGCCCGCACCGTCGTGGTCGGCCGGGACGTGCGGTTCGGCCGGGACAACGCGGGGGACCTCGCCACGATGGTCCGGCTCGGCAAGGACCACGGCTTCGACGTGGAGGTCATCGAGGACATCCACAGCCCCGAGGACGCGAGCCGTCGGTGGTCCTCGACCTGGGTGCGCGAGCTGCTCGCCGCCGGGGACGTGGCAGGTGCCGCGGACATCCTCGGCCGCCCCCACCGCGTCCGCGGGTCCGTCGTGCACGGCGACGCCCGGGGTCGCGAGCTCGGCTACCCCACGGCCAACCTGGGCGAGGACATGAGCGGGACCGTCCCGGCGGACGGCGTCTACGCCGGGTGGCTCCGGCGCCCAGACCTGCCCGAGGGGCTCCCCGACGGCTACCTGCCGGTCGCGATCTCGATCGGGACGAACCCGACCTTCGACGGGGTCCGGCGCCGTGTCGAGGCCTACGTGCTGGACCGCACCGACCTCGACCTCTACGACGAGGAGGTCGTCCTCGAGCTGGTCGCCCACCTGCGGCCGACGGTGCGGTTCGACACCGTCGAGGATCTCGTCGCGCAGATGTCGAAGGACGTCGCGCGCGCGCGGCACCTGCTCGCCGGTGGGCCGCTGGTGTTGGGGGCCTCGGAGGCCGACTGATAGCATGCCAAGGCCGTCAGATCGGCCGCGGAACCAGAGCGCCCGGGTGGACATGCCCCGGAGCACCGCGCAACGAGAAGAACCCCAGGAGACCCCGTGCCCCTCGACGCCGCCACGAAGCAGCGCATCATGACCGAGTACGCGACCACCGAGAACGACACGGGTTCGCCCGAGGTCCAGATCGCGATGCTGTCGCAGCGCATCAAGGACCTGACCGAGCACCTCAAGGAGCACAAGCACGACCACCACTCGCGTCGTGGCCTGCTCCTGCTGGTCGGTCAGCGCCGTCGCCTCCTCGGCTACCTGCAGAGGATCGACATCGCCCGCTACCGCAGCCTGATCGAGCGTCTCGGCCTGCGCCGCTGACTCTCCCGGACCAGCCCGGGCCCCTCGGGCCCGGGCTGGTCCGGTGTCGGGCCTGTGCCAGGCACCACCAGCACGACTGATCGACACGTAGTACCACCGCATCAACCAGTACCGCCCAGAACCGGCGTCCGGTCCTCGGTAGTGGCTCGCGGAGGGCCGTTCGCGGCCGGCTCCGCGGACCTCGATCGATGACCGTCGCGCGAAGCACGGGCACATCGACATGAGGAGGGGATCCCATGGAGGGACCCGAGATCCAGTTCACCGAGGCCGTCATCGACAACGGCCGCTTCGGCACCCGTACCGTCCGTTTCGAGACGGGCCGCCTGGCCCGTCAGGCCGCCGGCTCTGCCGCGGCGTACCTCGACGGCGAGACGATGCTGCTGTCCGCGACGACCGCGGGCAAGCACCCCAAGGAGCACTTCGACTTCTTCCCGCTCACGGTCGACGTCGAGGAGCGCATGTATGCCGCGGGACGCATCCCCGGCTCGTTCTTCCGTCGGGAGGGTCGCCCCTCCACCGAGGCGATCCTGGCCTGCCGCCTGATCGACCGACCGCTGCGCCCGACCTTCGTCAAGGGGCTGCGCAACGAGGTCCAGGTCGTCATCACGGTCATGGCCCTGCACCCCGACGACGCGTACGACACCCTCGCGATCAACGCCGCGTCGCTGTCCACCCAGCTCTCGGGCCTGCCGTTCTCGGGCCCGATCGCCGGTGTCCGGCTCGCGCTGGTCGACGGCCAGTGGGTGGCGTTCCCCAAGCACAGCGACAAGGAGCGGGCGGTCTTCGACATGGTCGTCGCCGGTCGCGTCGTGGGTGACGACGTCGCCATCATGATGGTCGAGGCCGAGGCCACCGAGGGCTCGTGGAACCTGGTCAAGAACGAGGGCGTCGCCGCACCGACCGAGGAGGTCGTGGCCGAAGGGCTCGAGGCGGCCAAGCCGTTCCTGCGGGCGCTCTGCGACGCGCAGGCCGAGCTCGCTGCGAAGTCCGCCAAGCCGACGCAGGAGTTCCCGCGCTTCTTGGAGTACCAGGACGACGCCTACGCCGCGGTCGAGGCCGAGGTGTCCGGCCCCCTGGCCGAGGCGCTCACCATCGCGGACAAGCAGCAGCGCGAGGCGCGTCTCGACGAGATCAAGGACGCGACCATCGGCGCCCTGCAGGAGGGCTTCGACGGCCGCGAGAAGGAGCTGTCGGCCGCGATCCGTGCAGTGACCAAGAAGCTCATCCGCCAGCGCGTGCTGACCGACGGCGTGCGCATCGACGGTCGTGGGCTCGCGGACATCCGCACCCTCTCGGCCGAGGTCGAGGTGCTGCCCCGCGTCCACGGCTCGGCGCTGTTCGAGCGTGGCGAGACGCAGATCCTCGGTGTCACGACGCTCAACATGCTCCGCATGGAGCAGCAGCTCGACACGCTCGCCCCCGAGACGCGCAAGCGCTACATGCACAACTACAACTTCCCGCCCTACTCGACCGGCGAGACCGGCCGCGTGGGCTCGCCCAAGCGGCGCGAGATCGGGCACGGCGCCCTGGCCGAGCGCGCGCTCATGCCCGTGCTGCCGAGCCGCGAGGAGTTCCCCTACGCGATCCGTCAGGTCTCCGAGGCACTCAGCTCCAACGGGTCCACCTCGATGGGGTCGGTCTGCGCCTCGACCCTGTCGATGCTCAACGCTGGTGTCCCGCTGCGTGCACCGGTCGCGGGCATCGCGATGGGCCTCATCTCCGACGAGGTCGACGGGCAGCCGCGCTACGCCGCTCTGACCGACATCCTCGGTGCCGAGGACGCCTTCGGCGACATGGACTTCAAGGTCGCCGGCACGCGGGAGTTCGTCACCGCGATCCAGCTCGACACCAAGCTCGACGGGATCCCGTCCTCGGTGCTCCAGGGTGCCCTGACCCAGGCCCGCGACGCGCGGATGCACATCCTCGACGTCATGAACGAGGCGATCGACGTCCCGGACGAGATGTCGCCCAACGCTCCTCGGGTGATCAGCGTCAAGGTCCCGGTCGACAAGATCGGCGAGGTCATCGGCCCGAAGGGCAAGATGATCAACCAGATCCAGGAGGAGACGGGCGCCGACATCTCGATCGAGGACGACGGCACCGTCTACATCGGCGCGACCGACGGACCGTCGGCCGAGGCCGCGCGGGCGCAGATCAACGCGATCGCCAACCCGCACATGCCCGAGGTCGGCGAGCGCTTCGTCGGGACCGTGGTCAAGACCACGACCTTCGGCGCCTTCGTGTCGCTCTCCCCGGGCAAGGACGGTCTGCTGCACATCTCGCAGATCCGCAAGCTCGTCGGCGGCAAGCGGGTCGAGAACGTCGAGGACGTCCTCGGCGTGGGCCAGAAGGTCCAGGTCGAGATCGGCGAGATCGACCCGCGCGGCAAGCTCTCGCTGCACGCGGTCATCGAGGGCGACGACGCGTCGTCCGAGCAGTCCGAGGACAGCCAGGCCTGAGGTGCCTCTGGATCTCCCGCTGAGCGCCCCGGGCCTCCCGGGGAGCGAGCAGACCGCCGAGCAGGACGGCGGCGCCCTCGTGCGTCGTTCCGTCCTGCCCGGCGGTGTCCGGGTACTCACCGAGCACATGCCCGGCCTGCGCTCCGCGACGGTCGGAGCCTGGGTGGGCGTGGGCTCGCGCGACGAGCGTGACGGCCACCACGGGTCGACGCACTTCCTCGAGCACCTGCTGTTCAAGGGCACGCCGAGCCGCTCCGCGATGGACATCGCGGAGGCCTTCGACGCCGTGGGCGGGGAGGCCAACGCCGCCACGGGTAAAGAGCACACGTGCTACTACGCCCGGGTGCTCGACGCGGACCTGCCGATGGCCGTGGACGTCATCGCGGACATGGTCACCTCGGCGACCCTCGACGAGAACGAGCTCGAGCTCGAACGCGGGGTGATCCTCGAAGAGCTGGCCATGAACGACGACGACCCTGCTGACGTCGTGCACGAGCAGTTCGCCGCGGCGGTGCTCGCCGACCACCCGTTGGGCCGCCCCATCGGCGGGACCCCCGACTCGATCCGCGCGGTGCCCCGTGACGCGGTCTGGGAGCACTACCGCGAGCACTACGGCCCGGCCACCCTCGTGGTGACCGCGGCCGGTGGGGTCGACCACGAGACGCTCTGCACCCAGGTGGCCGGCGCGCTCGAGCAGGGTGGGTGGGACCTCTCGGGGGACCACGCCCCCCGAGCGCGCCGCGGTGCCGGGGCCCGGGACTCCCTGACCCTGCCGGACGGGTCAGCCCCCCGGGCGACCGAGACCACCATTCGACGCAGCACCGAGCAGGCCAACGTGATCCTCGGTGGGCTCGGCCTGACGGCCACCGACGATCGACGGTTCAGCCTGTCCGTCCTCAGCGCCGCGCTGGGTGGGGGGATGTCCTCCCGGCTCTTCCAGGAGATCAGGGAGAAGCGTGGCCTCGCGTACTCGGTGTACTGCTTCGCCTCGGGCCACGCGGACACCGGTGTCTTCGGCCTCTATGCGGGGTGCACCCCTGCCAAGGTCGACGAGGTCGTCGAGCTGCTCGCCCTCGAGTGGGAGCGGATGGCCCAGGACGGGCTGACCCAGGCCGAGCTGGACCGGAGCATCGGCCAGCTCTCAGGAGGGCTCGTCCTCGGTCTCGAGGACTCCGGGTCGCGGATGAGTCGGCTGGGCAAGGCCGAGCTGGTGCACGGGCGGCTCCTCACGCAGGACGAGTCCCTCGAGCGGATCCGCGCGGTGACGGCCGCCGAGGTCCAGGAGCTCGCCGGCCTGCTCGCAGCCCAGCCGCGGTCCGTGGTCAAGGTCGGCCCGTTCGGCGACTGACCGCCGTCGCGGGTGTAGGCAGCTACGGGGCGACGAGCCGGTCCAGGCCTCGAGCGAGGGGACGCCATCCCCACGCGCAGGCCAGCGCGCCGCAGGCCGCCACCCCCGCCACGAGGTAGGAGTCGGAGCTGCCCCAGGCCCACTCCGCGAAGAGCGGGTGCACGGCACCGAGGGCGATGAGACCCAGCACCGGCGTGTGCCAGGGGACGTCACCCGAGGCGATCGCTGCGACGAGCACCACGACCAAGAGTGTCGCCGCACCCGCGACGAGGGCATCGCTCGTCCACAGGGAGAGGTCTCCGACGGCGTGCACGTGCGCCACGGCGTAGACGGTGAGGAGGGTCAGGCCCAGACTGCCGGCCACCAGGCCCGCCACCCGAGCGCTGGTCGTCGAGGGCGGGGGCGGGACGGTCAGGGGGGTCCAGCGCGAGAGCAGCACCGCCAGGGCGACGCACCCCAGGAGGACCAGCGGTGCGGTCGCCGCCGGGTGCACGAGCGTGAAGACGACGTCGTCGTCCCCCTCCCAGGCGTAGGGGACCTGCGGCCCGGGCCAGGGCAGGGGGTTGAGCCCGCCCCAGACCTTCTCTGCGGTGACGTACGCCCCCACCCACCCCCCGACGGCGATGCCGGCCACCAGCACCGTCGGGCGTCCGCGACCGCCACGAGCCCGGGAGTGCGCAGCCGCCACCCAGGCGAGCAGCGCGAGGCCCGTGGCACCCACCGACCACTCGGTCGACCACCAGAACAGCTCGGCCAGGTCGAGCGGGAGCAGGCCGTCGACGTCGAGGCCGTGGCTGCTCAGCTCGGCCTCGGCCGCCGCCCTGCTGCGGAGGACCTCCGCGGCGTGGATCGCCCCGGCAGCGAGGGTCGTGGCCACGAAGAGTCCGAGGGTCCCGAGAACCAGCACGAGGGCACGACGAGTCATGACCTCTTCCTCGGCAGGGGGCGGACCGGGCATGAGCCCGGGCCCGGGGCCACATCGGCCGCCGGACCACGCACTAGGGTGGCTCACCGTGAGCCAGCCGATCAACGTCGCCGTCCTCGGCGCCTCCGGGCGCATGGGCGCCACGACCGTCCAGGCCCTCGAGGCCGCCCCCGACCTCGAGGTGGTCGCCCGCCTCGACGCGCAGGACTCCGTGGGCGGGGTCGCCGCGACCGGGGCGCAGGTCGCGGTCGACTTCACCGTCCCCGGGGCGACCGAGGCCAACGTGCACGCCCTCATCGACGCCGGGGTGCACGCCGTCGTCGGGACCACCGGGTGGGACGAGGGCTCCCTCGGTCGCGTCCGCGAGCACCTCGCCGAGGCCCCCGGTGTGGGGGTCCTCATCGCGCCGAACTTCGCCTTGGGAGCAGTCCTGGCGATGCGGTTCGCCGCGCAGGCGGCACGGTGGTTCGAGTCCGTCGAGGTCGTCGAGCTGCATCACCCTGACAAGGCGGACGCGCCGAGCGGCACCGCCCGGCACACCGCCGCGGGCATCGCCGCGTCCCGTCGCGACGCGGGCCTGGGGCCGGTCCCGGACGCCACCAGCCAGCAGCTCGACGGGGCGCGAGGGGCTGAGGTCGACGGCATCCGGGTGCACGCGGTCCGGCTACGGGGCCTGGTAGCGCACGAGGAGATCCTGCTCGGCAACGCCGGGGAGCAGCTCACCATCCGGCACGACTCCTTCGACCGCACCTCGTTCATGCCCGGGGTGCTGCACGCCGTGCGTGAGGTGGGCCGGCGCCCCGGCCTCACGGTCGGCCTCGAGCACTACCTCGACCTGGGCTGAGGGATCGTGCGACGCTCTCTCCTCGGCGCGCTGGTGATGGTCGCGCTCTTCCTCGTGTACATCGTGGCCGTCGTGGGTCGCGGGGCCGTCCTGATCGGGACGGGGGAGCCGGTGGGCATCGGTCTGGGTCTGGCCATCCTGGTCCTGCCCCTCCTCGGTCTCTGGCTGCTCGCCCGTGAGCTGTGGCTCGCGACGACGGTCCAGCGGATGGCGGACACGCTCGCGGCATCGGGCTCGCTGCCGGTCGACGACCTGCCGCGCAGCCCGGGCGGGCGGATCGACCGGAGCGCCGCCGACGCCGCCTTCGCCCTCGCCCGGACCGAGGTCGAGGCGTCCCCCGAGGACTGGGCGGCCTGGTTCCGGCTGGGCTTCGCCTACGACGCCGCGGGGGACCGCCGTCGGGCGCGTTCCTCGTTGCGCACCGCCGTCAGGCTTCGGCGCTCGGGTGCCCCTCGGGGCTGAGGCGACGTGGTCCTCGGCCCTCGCGGACGTCTTAGATCTCAGCGACCCAACGGTGCTCCTGCACGGTGCGGGTGAGCCCGTCAGGCCCCGCGCTGATGCCGAGGGAACGCTGAGCGCCGTCCGCCCCGAGGCCCGCCGAGCCCAGGAAGAGCTCGCGCGCCTCGTCCTCGTCCAGCACCCAGGTCTGCAGGTGCACGGCCCCGTGCTCGCGGGCGAGGTCGACGCAGGCGGTGAGCAGCCGGGAGCCGTGCCCGCCACGCTGACGGCCGGGGAGCACCTCGAGGGCGAGGACCTCGACCCCGCTCTCGGCAGGGGCTGAGGAGGCGAAACCCACCACCTCGGCGCCGTCGCAGGCGACGAGCACGTGATGGGCGGACGACGGCGGCTGGGTGATGGCGCGGGTCCACTGGGCGCGGACCGCTGCGGTGTCGAGCTGGTCGAGGACCTCCGGGCCCAGGACCAGGGCGTGGTGGGCCCGCCACGCCTCGAGCTGGACGCGGGCGATCGCGGCGTCGTCCTCGGCGACCGCGGGTCGGACCGAGACGTCAGCCTGCTCGCGGAAGAGTGCCATCCGCGCAGGCTACCAACGCGTCCGCCGAGGGGTCGGCGATGCCTGGGCCCCGCAGACCATCGACAGGGCCTCAGCCCACGGCGCGCAGCCCTGCCGCGACCAGGGCCGCCAGCAGCACCACGACGACGAACGGTGCTCGCAGGGCGAGGGCCACGGCAGCGACCCCCACCGCCACCAGTCGCGCGTCGACCACCACGGCTTCGCCGCTCGTGAAGGTCTGGACCCCGACCAGGGCGGCGAGCAGGGCGACCGTGACCAGTCCGGCGATCCGGGCCACCCGAGGCTGGGCGAGCCAGTGCTCGGGGACCAGGTGGCCGAGGAGCTTGATCGCGAAGCACAGCACGGCCGCCGCGAGGACCGCGAGCCAGGTGCTCGTCACGAGGCGTCTGCCTGAGAGGTCGGCCCGGGTGCCGGTCGACCGAGCCGTGGCGCGGGGTCCCGCCACCCGACCAGGACGGCGACCACCGCGGCGGCGAGCACGGGCACCCCTGCTGGGGTGACAGGTGTGAGCGCGAGCGCGACGACGACGGCGCACGCCGCGAC
>NZ_JALPKN010000074.1 GCF_023630195.1 Actinotalea sp. C106
GCGAGCTCGTCGGCCAGCTGCTCGAGGGCGTGCGCGACCGCACCGGTGGCTGCGCCGCGCCGTCGGGCCTCGGGCAGGTAGGTGTCGCGGACGAAGCGCAGGTTCTCGAGGTGCTGGGGGCCCAGGGCCGGGGCCGGGCGCCCGTCCCAGACACGCGCGCCGTCGGACTCCCAGGGGGTCCACTGCGCACCGTCCCACCAGCGCATGGCGGTGATGCGGTGCGGGTCTGGGTACCACCCCGCGTTCCATCGTCCCTGCACGTGCCCTCCTGCGGTCGACGTGGGCGCCATCCTGGCCTACCCGGGACAGGAGCGGGCGCGGGATCCACAACGACGACGTCCTGGGGGCCGCGGGGGCGGATCTGCCGGGGCCAACCGACTACACCTCCGCCCGCGGCACCCGGCCTCAGAACCCGATCACTCCGGGACCTGGGCCTTGCGGCGCGGGCGGATCACCATCTGCCACAGCGCGACGGGCGACAGGACGAGAACGCCGGCGAGGCCGCCGAGCATCATCCCGACGGTGACGCGCAGCGCCCAGATCCAGCCCGTCGCAGCCCCGTCGGCCTGCACCGCGTAGGCGCCGAGCGCCAAGAGGCTGCCGATCCCGCGCGACAGGTGCACGTCGTCGTCCCAGGTGAGCGCCGACCAGGGGAGGCCGAAGGTCGCCAGCCCGAGCAGGGACACCCCGAGAGCCACGAGCAGGGCCCGGAACACGAGCGGCTTGCGCTGGTTCATCTCCTCCGGCGCGGCCGGGACCTCGACCATGGGGTGACGCCCGCCGGGGACGAGGGCGAGGAGGAGAACCTTCACCCCGAGCCACACGATCCCGCCGAGCAGCACCAGGCAGGCGACCACAAGGGCCACGAGGACCGGGAACACCGCGAGGGTCGACCAGCCCTCCTCGAGCGGGAGCGGGATCAGGAGCAGCGCGAGCGCGAGCGAGAGCCCTGCCTGGGCCGTGCCCCAGCCGAGCACCCTGGCAGCGACGTCCCCGGCCAGCGACGGCGGCAGGGCCGGGGTGTCCCCCCGCGGTGCGGCGGCGTCGAGCATGCGCTGGTACCCGGGGCGCTGGCCCTTCTGGGTCCGGCGTGAGCGCTGCACCGCGTCGACGACGGCGACCACGAGGCCAGGCAGCGTCACCAGGGCCAGGGCGACGAGCAGGACCGTCTCCGCCGGGTCGCCAGCGGGGTAGCTCTCGTGCGACCTCCACCCGATCAAGATCACGAGGAGGGCGGCGAGCGGCTGGACCATGGTCGGCAACCAGGCCGTGCGAGTCGACACGGTCGGACACGGTAGCGGCCGAGCGGTGCGTGACACGGGCGCTGCCCCGTCATCGACTGTCCACAGGCGCAACGACGCGGTGCTCGTCCACAGGTGGGTCAGCCCGGCCCACAGGCCCCCTCGCCCCGTGGCTAGCTTCGGTCCCCGTCAGACGACAAGGCCGACGACGAGCAGGGGGACGACGTGGATCATGGGGTGGCGGTCAGCGCAGACGAGCTCCAGCGGGTCGAGGGGCGCGTGGCCACGGGAGCCGACACCCTGCGTGGCGGCATCAGCGACACGCAGCCGGGCGTCAGCGGAGCCGGGAGCAGCGAGGTCCTCGCCCTCGTCGCCCTGCACCGCGAGGAGGCCCGGACCATGGTCGCCGTCCTCGAGGGGGCGGTCGAGAAGCTCCAGCAGACCCGTGCCACGTACTCCGAGACCGACACCAGCGTCTGGACCCGTCTGCTCGACCTCGAGCAGGGCCAGGTGACGGCCTCCGCGCACCGCATGAGCGTGGCATGAGCATCTCCACGGTCCTCGACGTCGACCTCGCCGGCTGCTCGGCCGCCGCGGAGGAGCTGCACGCCCTCGCCGGTGAGCTCGAGGGGGCGGGCACCGTCGTCGCGGCCGCCCGTCAGACCGAGTGGGACGGCGACGCCGGTGACGCCTACCGCAGCCGCATGGCCACGGTCGTGACCCACCTCGACTCGGCCGCCGCGTGGTGCGAGAGCTCCGCGAGCGCGATCGAGGCCTTCGGCGATGCTGCCCGCTGCGCGCGCGCCACGATCGACGACGCCCGGGACGCTGCCGCGGCTGCGGGTCTCACCGTGACCGCGAGCGCGGTGCTGCCCCCTGCTACAGCGCCGGCCACGGTCGAGGTCCAGCTCGTCGGCGGTCCCGCCGTCGCGGCGCTGCTCGAGGCCGCGCACGCGATCACCCGGGTCGAGGTCGACCGCGCGCGGGGAGACCTCGAGGTGGCGCGCGAGGAGCTCGTCGAGGCATTGCGCTCGGCCGAGCAGGCCCGGTTGCCCTCGGTGGGCGAGCTGCTGCCCGACGGGGGGACCTCGATCACCGCAGGGGTCGTGCGGTCCGACGTGTTCGGGGCCTTCGTGCTCCAGCCCTCGCAGGAAGTCCTCGCGCGATACCGCCAGTTCCCCCTCCTGGTCCCGCGGGCCGACGCCCCCATGATCTCGATCACCCCGCAGCCTGCGGTGGCCACGGAGCTCGGCATCCCGCTCGTCCAGCACCGGTCCGGACTCTTCCTGCCGCAGGGCTCCACCGGCGACCCGGAGGTCCTCAAGATCAAGGAAGCCTCCCACGGGCCGACGTTCCACCGTCTCGACCGACCGACTCTCGTCACGGACCCGACCCTCGGCCGTCCCCCGACCTGGGCACGGGTGGGTGGAGGGACCCTAGGGGTCGCGGGCGCGAGCCTCACCATCTATGACGCCTACGCGGGGCAGTGGGAAGAGGACCACCTGGACCATCCCGGGTGGACGGAAGGCCAACGGGTGACCAGCGCCACCGCGACCGCCGCCATCGAGGGCGGCTCCGCGGTCGCAGGGGCATGGGCCGGCGCCAAGCTGGGCGCCGCCGCGGGCTCGTTCATCCCCATCCCCGTGGTCGGGACGGTGGGCGGCGCGCTGATCGGGGGCGCCATCGGTGCGTTCGTCGCTGGACGGCTCGGCGCGGAGGCTGCCGCTCAGGGCCGCGAGGCCATCGTCGGCCCGCGACCTCCGCGATGATGACGCCGTGCTCCCCACCTCAACGCCCTCTCGGGAGAGGCCATCGTGCTCCGCATGATCCTTGCCTACGCCTTCGCCTTCGGGATGCTGGGCCTGGGACTGGGCCACTACGCCGGTCGGCTGCGCTTCCTGAAGAACCACGTGAAGATCCACCGCTACGAGTCGCTGTCCTTCGCCTGGATCGGTGGCGGCCTCCTCATCGCCCTGTCGGCCCCGCTGGTCCAGGGCATCGAGGAGCCGTGGGCCGCCGGGGTGGCCGCCGTGCTGCACGGCACGACCCTCGGGGTGCTGCACGGCGCGACCGTCGCGGTGATGTCGGTCGGGGTGCTCGGGCTCTTCTGGATGCCGCCCTTCCTCCGCCCCGCCTGGACGAAGGAGGCCCGCCGCCCGTCTCTGCCCCCACTCCCGGAGGACCCATGACCACGACCGGCACGATGCCGACCGTGACCTGCCCGACCACCGGCGTGACGCTGCCCGTGCCGCCCGGCTGGGAGCAGGTCGACGCACCAGGCTGCACCCTCGCTCTCGCGGGCCCGCCCCGACCGGCAGCCCGGAACGGCACCGAGATGCGCGCGAGCGTCGTGGTGACGGCCCACCCCCACACCGACGGAACCAGCAGCGACGTGCACGCCCTCGGCCACGCCGCGCTCGCCGCCGCCACCCTCGAGCCGGGCAGCCAGCCGATCGCCTACGACCCGCTACCCCTGCCCGGGGCGATCGGCAGCCGGCGGCTGATCATCAGCGCGACCCAGGGCTCGCTCCCCGTGGAGATCACCCAGATCCTCGCGGTCACCGGGCACCACGCGCTCAGCATCACCGCGACCCGACCCGTCGGATACCTCGGGGACCCGGGGGCGACGACCAGCACGGTCCTGGACGGCATCGACCTGGGGGAAGGCGCATGAGCGAGGTCCCCCTCGACGCCTATCTCCTGGGGGTCGACGAACCCGTCGAGGACCTCGTCGAGATCCTCCCCGAGCAGCCCTTCGCGCCGAGCGGCGTCCAGGTCCCGGTCGAGCTCCTGGACCAGCTGAGCCCGATGCTGCGCCTGCGTCGCACCCCACCGGCGCTCGTCGAGGCCGGTCTCGCCCAGCGGCACGGCGGCCTCACCCCGATCGGGCAGCACCTGTCCCGGCTGCACCGCGACCCCGACCACCGCCTCCGGGTCGACGCGACCGCCCCCGACGGCCAGACCGGCCACCTCGAGGCATCCTTCCGCGAGGGCTACGCCGCGGTGCTCGCCACCCCGTCCCCCCTGGCCCCCGCCCCGGGCCAGCAGCGGTACGACGTCGACCCGTTCATCGACGTCGTCGACGCCGCCCAGGTGCCCGGGGTGCTCGCGGCGTGGATCGGGCTCCGACCGGCGTGGAGCCTGGCCACCGAGCCGGCGACGTTCCCCCGCCGCTACCTCGACGCCCGGCTCCGGTCGCCGTCGGCCCCGCCACCGCCCGAGGCAGACGCGCACCTGCGCCACGTGTGGGACCAGACATGGACCCCGTGGACGTTGCGCGTCACCGCCGGACCGACCGTCCGGGAGATGCTCCGCACCACCCGCACCGGCATGGTCGAGGTGCGGCCCGCCGAGACCCCCGGCGACATCCACCTCGGCGCCGCGCACTCGAGCATGGTGTGGGGAGAGCTCATCCGCTGCGCCCTCGCCTGCACCGTCTGACGCACCGCGCACGGGCCGAGGTCGCGAGCGCCAACCCGTTCCCGCACCGCACGGGCGACGGCGCCGCCGGGTCCGTACACCGACCGCCGCGCCTCCCCCGGCACCCCCCTCTCGACGCTGAGCCTGGCGCCCACCGGCCCACACGCCTACGCTCGTCCCCACTGCACTCGAGCGAGCAAAGGGGCCCGCCGTGGAGCTGCACCCGTCCGACACCGTCATGCCTTCGGCTGCTGATGGCGCCGCTGCTGAGCCCGGGCTCGCGGCCGCACCCGCCCCCTCGGCCCACGGCACCGTCAGCCTCGACGTGCAGGGCGAGCGCGTCCACGTCGTCCTGCGCGGTGAGATCGACACCACCGTCAAGGACGCGCTGTCCGAGGCCCTCGACGGCGCCGCGCACCTCGCCCTGCCCGTCGAGGTCGACTGCTCCGCCGTCACGTTCATCGACTCGAGCGGCCTGAGCGTGCTGCTGTGGTTGGCGAACGTCGCCGCCGAGCCGCCACAGCTGCTGCACGTCCCGCCGTCCCTGCACGACCTGCTCACCCTCACCGGGACCGCGCCGGCCTTCACCCTCGTGCCATGACCGCGGCGCCCGACGCCCTACGCGGCGAACGGGTGGAATCCGGTGACGAGCCCTTGATCACCGTCCGCGACGGTCGATGCCCCTCTCGTGCCCACCACCCACCCCGGCGCCATGTGGCGCGCTGACACCGGACGCCGGCCTGCCGACGCCCGGACGCGACGGACCCCGGGGCGCCTCTCCGCGAAGGCCCTCGGGGCGATCGGCCTGGCCGCGGTCGCCGTGGTCGCCGCCGGCGGGGCGAGCTCGTGGAGCGTGGAACGGGCACAGACCGGCCTCGGGATCACGATCGCGGGTGCTCCCTGGACCGAGACGGCTGAGCCACCGAGCGCCGTCGTGGAACCGACCGCCGAGGTGGTAGCCCTCGCCGACGAGGCCCACCTCGCCCCGGAGGGACGCGAGCTCCTCTACCGGGCGCAGCCGCAGATCCTCGGCGCGGCAGAGTTCGCCGGGCGCTGCGAGCAGCACCGCGCGCGGGTGCTCACGGGGGCCGTGGGCTGCTTCAACACCGGGACGGGCGAGATCGTCGCCTACGCCCCGACCGACCCGCGCCTGCGCGGGTTCCTCGTCGAGACCGTCGCCCACGAGACCCTGCACGCCGCGTGGGAGGAGCTCGAGGAGGCCACGCAGCTGGAGCTGACCGTCCTGCTCGAGGCCGAGCTGGCCGCGCTGCCCGCCGAGGCCCTCATCCACGAGCAGCTCGCGGGGTCGGTGGGCTCCTCCGCCGAGCACCGGCCGACCGAGCTGTTCGCGTACGTCGGCACCCAGGTGTGGCGGGACGGCGGGCTCGCCAGCCAGCTCGAGAGCACGTACGCACGGTTCGTCGCCGACCGCGCGGCCCTGGTCGCCGTGCACACCGGGTGGCGGGCCACCCTGACGGAGACCACCGAAGAGATCCGCGCCGCCCAGGCGACGCTCGCCGAACGCCGTCAAGCAGCAGCGCAGCAACGCGCCGAGCACGACGCCGACCTCGCCGCCGTCGACTACTACCGCCAGGCCCACCAGGAGCAGGCGGCCGACGTCGCCGCCCTGCCCCTCGACGAGCAGCAGCGGCTCGAGCTGTCCTGGACGTGGTGGGACGGCACCGAGCTGCCCATGGCCTCCGCTGCGACCACCCTCGGGGCGGCCGCCGAGCTCCTCGCCCGCGACGAGGCCGCGCTGACCTCCCGCGAGACCGACCTCGACACCGAGGACGCCGCCATCACCACCGAGCGCGACCGCATCGAGGCCTTGATCGACGATCTCGAGGCTCTCCACGAGCAGATGAGCCCGCCCTCGGCGGGATGACCGCCGCTGGATGACCGCTGGCTACGGCTGGCGACCCGCGTCGGTAAGCCACGGCTCGAGGCACGCGGCGACGAGCTCCCACTGCCGACCCTCCGTGGCCACGTCGCTGCGCAGCACGTGCTCGACCTGCTGACCCACGGTGAGGACCAGCAGCGTGTCCGCGATCACGGCGAGCGGCGCCGCCTCGACGACGTGACCGCTGGCCTGCGCCTGCCGCAGGTGCGTGACCATCTGCTCACGCCACCTGCCCTCGACCTCGGCCTGGAAGCTGCCGAGCTCGGGGTTGGTGGGCACCCTTCCCCAGAAGCTCACGACGACGAGGGCCTCGTCCTGGGTGACCTTGGCCAGCGGCAGGATCTCCTCGAGCATGGCCCGCAGTGCCGCGAGCCCCTCGAGCTCGACGCACCGCTCGGCGATGCGCTCGTTGGTGCGGTCGAAGATGAGCCGGAAGGCCCCGAAGAGGACCTGGTCGACGTTGGCGAAGTAGTGCCACAGCGCACCGCTCGAGACACCGAGCTCTGCGGCTAGCGCGCGGGACGTCGCCTGCTCCATGCCGTCCCGGGCGACCAGACGCAGGTACGCCTCGACGATCTCCCGGCGGCGCGCCTCACGATCCACGACTTTGGGCACCAGGCCATCCTCCCGTATCCCGTCTAGGACTTTTGACCTACTCGAAACAGTCACGAAACCTATGTTGAGCGCGCGCTCAATAACGTCGCAGCCAGGCCCGCAGGTTGCCCCCGACGAATCGAGCGCCCCATGGTCCACCAGCTCCTCGCTCGCCCGACCTCCGCCCCCGCACCACCCGGAGCGCCGCCGCCCGTGACCCCGTCGGCTGCGGACAAGACCCCGACGAGACCCGTCCTCCCGACCACCGCGAGCGCGAGCCCGGTGCGCCGAACCCTCGGGTTCGCGGCGGCGTCGGTCACCGCGGCCTCGGCCATCGCCCACGTGGCTGCCGCCGCGACGCACGGCTCCCTGCTGGTCGCCGTCGTGATGGTCGCGATGACAGCCGCGTGCCTGCCGTGCGCCTGGCACCTCGTCCGGCATCCCGGGTACCGCGCCTGTGCCACCTCTGCCTTCCTCTCCGCGGCGATGCTCGCGGCCCACACCGTGCTCATGGCCCCCACCACCGGAGGCAGCGGTCACGAGCACAGCGTCGCCGTCGGCGCGATGGCCGCCCACGCGGCCCCCACGGGCCTGACGACGGCGCTGCTGGTGCTGCCGGCCGTCGGCCTCGCCCTCGGGATCGCCGGGCTCGCCCTGAGCACCGACCGCCCCGGACGCATCACCCCGACCTGATCCCCGCACCCTCAACCCCGACCACCGCACCCGCACCCGCAGGAGATCCCGTGACCATCGACGCCACCGCGCCACCCGTCACCCACCCGCTCGCCCAGCTCGACGCCGCGGAGATCACCGCCGCCCGCGAGGTGCTCGAGGCCGCTGGCCTCGTCGGGGCCAGCACCCGCTTCGTCTACCTGGGCCTCGAGGAGCCCGACAAGGCCGACCTCGCCGCCGGGACCTCGACGCAGGTCCCTGAGCGTCGGGTCCGCGCCCTGCTGCACGACGTCACGAGGCCCGACGCCCACGACGTCGTCGTCTCCCTCACCCGGGGCGAGGTGGTCACCGACCGGACGCTCGACGCCGCCCTCGACGGCCAGCTGCCGGTGCTCGACGCGGAGTTCGAGCTGGTCGAGCAGGTGCTCGCGACCGACGAGCGCTGGCTCGCCGCCCTCGAGGCCCGCGGGCTCGACGTCGAGCAGGTGCGGGTCGCGCCGCTGTCGGCCGGGGTCTTCGAGTACCCGGAGGAGGAGGGACGGCGCATCCTGCGGGGCCTGGCCTTCCGCCAGGACCACCCCACCGACCACGCGTGGGCGCATCCCATCGACGGGCTCGTGGGCTACGTGGACGTCATGAACGGGACGGTCGACCAGGTCATCGACCTGGGTCCGGTCCCGATCCCGGAGGAGTCCGGCAACTTCGACGACGAGGCCGTGACCGGCCCGATGCGCACCACCCAGCGGCCCATCGAGATCACCCAGCCCGAGGGCCCGAGCTTCACCCTCGACGGCAACCTGCTCACCTGGGAGGGCTGGCAGCTGCGTGTCGGGTTCGACGCCCGTGAGGGCCTCACGCTGCACCAGATCGGCATCACCGACGGTGACCGGCTGCGGCCGATCATCCACCGGGCCTCGATCGCCGAGATGGTCGTGCCCTACGCCGACCCGTCCCCGATCCGGTCCTGGCAGAACTACTTCGACACGGGCGAGTACATGATCGGCCGCTACGCCAACGCCCTCGAGCTGGGGTGTGACTGCCTGGGCGACATCACCTACATGGACGCCGTGATCGCCGACGAGCACGGCCGGCCCCAGGTGCTGCCCAACGCGATCTGCCTGCACGAGGAGGACTTCGGCGTCCTGTGGAAGCACACCGACCTGTGGGCGGGCTCCTCCGAGACGCGCCGCCAGCGCCGCATGGTCATCAGCTTCTTCACCACGATCGGCAACTACGACTACGGCTTCTACTGGTACCTCTACCTCGACGGGACCATCGGCTTCGAGGTCAAGGCCACGGGCGTCGTCTTCACCTCGGCCTACCCCGGCAAGGGGTACCCGTACGCGAGCGAGCTCGCCCCTGGCCTGGGCGCCCCCTTCCACCAGCACCTGTTCAGCGCTCGCCTGGACATGACCGTCGACGGTGCGGCCAACACCGTCGAGGAGCTGGACTTCGTGCGGGTGCCGATGGGCCCCGGGAACCTCCGCGGCAACGCGTTCGCGCAGCAGCGCACCGTGCTCGAGAGCGAGTCCTCGGCCCAGCGGATGGCCGAGCCCGGCGTCGGACGGGTGTGGCACGTGACGAACCCGTCGAGCCACAACCGGCTCGGGGACCCGGTGGCCTACGCCCTGCTGCCCGAGGGCCAGCCCACCCTCCTGGCCGACCCGGGCAGCTCGGTGCACCGGCGCGCGACCTTCGCGACCAAGCACCTGTGGGTCACCGCCTACGACCCCGCCGAGCGCTACGCGGCCGGCGACTTCGTCAACCAGCACCCGGGCGGGGCGGGGCTGCCCGGATACGTCGCCGGGGACAGACCGGTGGCCGACGCCGACGTCGTGCTGTGGCACACCTTCGGGCTGACCCACGTCCCCCGGCCCGAGGACTGGCCGATCATGCCCGTCGACCGCACCGGCTTCCAGCTCAAGCCCGTCGGGTTCTTCGACCGCAACCCCACTCTCGACGTCCCCGCCAACGCCAGCGCGCACTGCCGCTCGCGCGCCGCGGGGACCTCCGACCCGTCCGGCACGACCTCCTGCTCGTCCACCCCCACCCAGACGAAGGACACCTGCCATGAGTGAGCTCGCCCCTCCCGCCCCCAGCACCTCCGACGGGGCCCCCGAGGCCCCACCGAGCTCAGGGCTGCGCGGCACGATCGGCGTCGTCGGGATCGTCTTCCTCGTGGTCGCAGCAGCCGCACCTCTGACGGCGATCGGCGGTGCCCTGCCCGTCATGCTCGCCATCGGCAACGGGGCAGGCAGCCCCACCGCGTACCTGGTGGTCGCCGTCGTGCTCCTCGTCTTCAGCGTCGGGTACGCCGCCATGAGCAGGCACGTGGTCGACGCCGGCGCGTTCTACGCCTACGTCACCCGGGGCCTGGGCGTGCCCGTGGGGCTCGGCGCCGGTGGGCTCGCGCTCCTGACGTACACCGCCGTCCTGGCCGCGGTGTACGGGCTGGCCGGCGCGACCGCGCAGGGGCTCGTGCTGCAGCTCGGCGGGCCCGAGCTGCCGTGGTGGGTGTGGTCCTTCGTGCTCATGGCAGCGGTCGGGACCCTCGGCTACCGGAACGTCGACGTCGGCGCGAAGGTGCTGGGCGTCGTCCTCACCCTCGAGATCGGCGTGATCGCCGTCGTCGCCGTGGCCGTCATCGCCCAGGGCGGAGCCGACGGGCTGGACCTGGTGCCCTTCACTCCCACGGCCTTCTTCAGCGGGGCACCCGGCATCAGCGTCATGTTCGCCGTCGCCTCCTTCATCGGCTTCGAGGCCACCGCGATCTACGCCGAGGAGGCGCGCGAGCCGCGCCGCACCGTGCCGATCGCCACCTACACCGCGGTGCTGCTCATCGGTGGGTTCTACGCGATCGCCAGCTGGGCCTTCGTGCAGGCCTTCGGCTCGGGCGACGTGGTCGCAGCAGCCCTCGCCGACCCGGACCTGATCTTCACCGCCACGGCTGCCTACGTGCACCCCGTCCTGGCCGACGTCATGATCGTCCTGCTCCTCAGCAGCCTCTTCGCCGCCCTCCTGGCCTTCCACAACGCGATCTCGCGCTACCTGTTCTCCCTGTCCCGCCGCGGCGTGATGCCCGCAGCCCTGCACCGCACGCACCCGCGCCACGGCTCCCCCTACGTCGGGTCCCTCGCGCAGACGGGATCGGCCGTCGTGGTGGTCGGAGCCTTCGCCGTGGCGGGGGCGGACCCGGTGCTCCAGCTCTTCACCTGGATGTCAGGCCTCGCGACCGTCAGCGTCCTGCTGCTCATGGCCCTGACGAGCGTCTCGGTCATCGCGTTCTTCGCGCGGCGCGACGTCGACCGTCGCGTGTGGCACACCCGCGTCGCCCCGGCGCTGGGCACCGTGGGACTCCTCGGCCTGCTGGGCCTGGTGCTCGCGAACTTCACCACCCTGATCGACGGCAGCGGCGCGCTCGCCGCCGTGCTCCTGCTGGTCATCGCGGTGGCCTTCGCCGGAGGCGTCGTCGCCGCCTACGTCCGCCGGGCACGGGACGGGGTGAGGTAGGCGACATCCGTCACGGGGGCGCGCGGAACATCCCCGCGCCCCCGTGACGTTGCCCGAGGATGAGAGCCATCACCTTCTCCCGCTACGGCGGCCCTGACGTCCTCGAGATGACCGACCTCCCCACCCCCAAGGTCGGCCCCGACTCGGTGCTCGTCCGCGTGCACGCGACCTCCGTGAACCCCGTGGACTGGAAGGTCCGCGAGGGGTACCTCGACCAGATCATGGAGACGGTGTTCCCGGCGGTGCCCGGCTGGGACGTCGCCGGGGTCGTCGAGCAGGTCGGCCTGGACACCCCCGAGCTGGAGGTCGGCGACGAGGTCTACGGCTACGTGCGCACCGACGTGGTGCACGGCGGGACGACGGCGGAGCTCGTCGCCGCCCCGGTCCGCACCCTCGCCCGCAAGCCCACCACCGTCTCCTTCGAGGAGGCCGCGGCCCTGCCCCTCGCCGGGCTGACCGCCTACCAGGCCCTGGCCCGGCTCGAGGTCGGCACCGACGACACCGTGCTGATCCACAACGCCGCCGGGGGCGTCGGTGGCTTCGCGGTGCAGATCGCCCGGGCCCTGGGCGCCCGCGTCATCGGCACGGCCTCCCCCGCCCGGCACGAGTACGTGCGCAGCCTCGGCGCCGAGCCCGTCCCCTACGGCGACCCCATGGTCGCTGCCGTCCGCGAGCTGGCCCCCGAGGGGGTCGACGTCGTCCTGGACCTGGTGGGGGGCGGCGTCGTCCGCTCCACCCCCGAGGTGGGCACCGCCGACGTGCGGATCGCCTCGATCGCCGACCCCGAGGTCGCGGAGGTGGGCGGGGTCAACATGTGGGTGCGGCCCGACGCCGCCGACCTCGCGGCCCTCGCCGCCCTGGTCGACCAGGGCAAGGTGCGGGTCGAGATCGCCCAGACCTTCCCCCTCGAGGAGACCGCCGCCGCCCACGCGCTCAGCGCCGAGGGCCACGTGCAGGGCAAGGTCGTCATCCGTGTCTCCTGACCGCACGGGCAGCGCGCCCGACAGGGGCGTGTGGCGGCCCCGCACCTCGCCGCCCGGGGGTGCGCCCGCCACGCCGCCCGGCCCCGGCCAG
>NZ_JALPKN010000075.1 GCF_023630195.1 Actinotalea sp. C106
GCCCGCCGGTGCCCTGCTCGCCACCCTCGTGACGCCGCGGCTGCAGCGCCGCCTGCGCGTCGGGACGCTGAGCCTGGGTGCGTGGGCCGCGGCCTGCCTGGCGCTGCTGGCCCTCTCCCTGCCGTCCACGTGGTGGGTGGCGGCCGCGCTCCTGGTGTGCTGGCAGCTGGCGGCGACGGTGGCGATCCTGCACGCGATCATCGTCCGCCAGACGATCACGCCCATGCCCCTGCAGTCACGGGTGAACACCACGGCCCGCATGATCGCCTGGGGTGGCCAACCTCTGGGCGCCGCTGCCGGGGGAGCTGTCGCGGCCACCGCCGGGCTGACCACGGCGCTGGTCCTCGCAGCCCTGTGCTGCGCCGTCGCCGTCGTCGGCGGCGCGTCCGCCGGGCTGCGCCGGACGCCCCGTCTCGACGCGCTGCACGGAGACGACGACGGCAGCCCGCCCGGCACCTGAGGTGAGGGCGCCAGCCGTCCTCCAGCGTCGACGCGAAGGTGCGCGCTGCGGACGTCCTCGGGGCTGGCATGAGGCACCAGGTCTGGGCGATTGGCAACCGCATCTGGACGTGACGCTCAGGACCCCGGCACCTCCTGGCTTCCGCCGCGCCTTCCGTCGTCGAGGTACCACGTGACCGTGAACCCCTCCATCTCCGCCCCTCCCCTCTCCGGTCCGGGCCACCACGCCGCGAAGTAGCCGTCCGTGACGGTGGCCTGCAGCTCTACCCCGTCCCACCGGGTGATCGTGACGGCGTGGACCTCTGTCCCGACGTACCCCCACGCCGAACGCCACTCGCCTCCGCCTGTGGCCCCTTGCCAGGCCGCTTCGGTCGCCCCGGCGCCTGCGGAGGCATTTCCCGCCCACTGCCCCCAGTCGACAGGGCTGCCCTCCAACGGCATGAGGCACTCGTAGACGACGTCCTTGCCGGCGCCCCGCTGGCCCCTGACGAGGAGCGTGTACAGCCACTCGCCGCGTCTCTCGACCACGACCGGCTCGAGGTCGTCGGGGGATGCCGCCGTGGCGGGGCGTTCGTCACGCCAGATGCTCTCCGTGCAGGCGTTCTTCTGGAAGGCCTTGTCGCCGAGTGTCACGGGGGCCGGGGTCGGAACCCACGTGGCGAAGGCGGACATCTCGGGGGACGAGCTCGGCCACAGGAGAAGTACCGCCGTGAGACCGACGACTGCCGCGGCCGCGGGGACCAGACGCCGAACCGACCGGCGCGCTGGTTCCTGGTGACCCGGCAGCGAGCCAGCGGTGGGATCGGTGACTCGAGACATCACGGCCGCTCGCGCTGCGTCGAGGCGGGCAGGGTCTGGTGCATCGGTCGGGGCGAGCCGTGCCAGCTGCTCGTCGATCGTCGAGGGGATCATCGCGGGCTCCTTGAGGTTCCTCCGTGGGGGGACAGATCCATCGGTTGCCTACGAAGCGGTCCCGAGGTTCCGTTCGGCGAGGGCCCATCGGTGCTTCGCGAGACCTCCGGGTCGCGGTCGACGACGCACCGGAGCCGTTGGCGTGCTCGGTGGACCCGTACGTTGAACGCCGTCGTCGTGCAGCCGAGCACCTCGGCGGCCTGCGCAGGGGAGAGGCCGTCCCAGGCAAGCAGGAGCAGCGCCTCGCGCTCCTTCCCGGTGAGGGTGGCCAGAGCGCGGAGCATGGTCTCCCGCTCGAGGACCTCCCCGTCGGGGGCCTCCTCCGACGCCCGCGAGACTGACGCCAGCCGCCTCAGCTCGGTCTCGAGCGTGCGCGCGCGGTACACCGACCGTCGGTCGTTGGAGATGGTGTTCCTTGCCACGACGATCAACCACGGCAACGGATCTCCGGGGACGTCCCGCAGACGCCGCCATGCGACCAGGAAGGTCTCGGCGACGACCTCCTGCGCCGTGTCGGGGTCCACGTGCCGCATCGCGTACGCCTGGATCCGATGTGCGGCGGAGTCCCAGAGCTCAGTGAAGCGCTGCGTCTCGGAACGTCCTGCCGTCGCCCGGGCTGCTCTGAGGCGGGGCGGCTCGTCATCGGCTCTCATACCAGGAAGTGTTCCGCGAGCACCCGGGCTTACGTCGCGCGCGCGCCTCGTGCGCGCTGGGGGAGTGGGGTTGCGCTGACGGCGAAGGGCCCGCGACCCACATCTCTGCAGGTCACGGGCCCTTCATGCTGCGGAGGATGGGGGATTCGACCCCCCGAGGGCGTTAACCCAACACGCTTTCCAAGTGGCCTGGAGGGGGCTCAGGCGGGTGCGGGTGGACGTGTCCGTGCAGGTCAACGGGGTGCGCGGACGACGCCGGGTGGGCGCCGGCAGGTCCGTCCGGAGGCAAATTGCTACCAGAACTGCTACCACTGCGAGCCGACTGCGGGGGAGTCAGCCAGGAGGCCCCATGTCCCGGCTGGGTTCGCAATCTGCGCTTGCCCTGCGGCCGAGCTGCCGTCACAGCCGCGGGTCGACGGGCTCCGTCTCGAGTGCGAGCACCCCGAAGACGGCCTCGTGGACCCGCCACAGCGGTTCGTCCGCGCAGAACCGGGTGAGCGCCTCGAGCCCGAGCGCGTACTCACGGAGCGCGAGGCTGCGCTTTCGTCCCAGATTCCTCGAGCGGAGACGGGCAAGGTTGGCCGGCTCTGTGTAGTCGGGGCCGTAGATGATCCGCAGGTACTCACGCCCGCGGACCTTGATCCCTGGTTGCACCACCCCACGCGGACCGCGTGTGTAGTTGGCCAGCGGCTTGACAACCATTCCCTCTCCCCCGCCCGCTGTCAGTTGGTTCCACCACCCGACCGCTGCGGCGCACGAGGCGGCGTCGTCCAGATCGGCGACGACCCGGCCGGTTGTCGTGAGAACGTCCGACTCGTCGGCTCGGACGAGCGCGTCCGCGACCGCGAGGTGCCACAGGTGGTCGCGCGTCTCGAAGCTGCCCGCATCCGTGGCGAGCAGCTGGAACGGTGCCAACCGCACGCCGTCGAGGCCGTCGGTAGCCCACACGTATCGGCGGTAGGCGTCGCCGAAGGCGCGCGCGTTGGCGTGCCTGGAGCGCGTGCGGTCGAGCAGCTCGCCGACTGGGAGCCCTCGGGCAGCGGCCGCCTCAAGAGTGGCCTCCGCCGGCGGTAGGGCTGAGCGGGCAGCCGCGCCCACGGCGGCGTACTGGTGGCGGAGGAGGTCCTCCGCCTTGACGGACCACGGCATCAGCTCGCAGTCGAGCAGCAGCCAGTCGGCAGGGTTGCCGTCCCGGCCCACCTGGTCCCAGAGTCCAGCGGCGGAGGCGGCCGCACGGACGACGTCGAGGAGCTGCTCCGTTCGCGGTCCGTCGAAGAAGGGCCGACCCGTACGGGTGTGGACGACCCCGGTTGTACCCGCGGGCATGCCGAAGCGCGCTGCGGCGACCTCGGCGTCGCGGCATACGAGCACGACGGCCCGCGAGCCCATGTGCTTCTCCTCGCACACCACCTGGTCGACACCCTCGGCCCGGTACGCCTCGAAGGCCTGGTCTGGATGCTCGAGAAGGTCCCCGTCGGGCGCGGTGGCGCACGGGCTCATGGTCGGCGGCAGGTAGACGAGCCACCGGGGATCGACCGCGAACCGGCTCATCACCTCGAGGGCGCCGACGGCGTTCTCCTCCGCGATCGTCACGCGGCCGTGCCGGGAGGTCTCGACCACGCGCTTGCCGAGGACGTCCGTGACGTCCAGGACGTCTGGGTCCCGCCTGGCGACCTCGAGGGCGCCGTCGCTGGTGGCGTCCTGACCGGACGCGCTCGGGAACGGACGCGTCGGCTCGTACCAGACGCGCTCGGCCGGGACCTGGACCACGTCCTTCTCCGGGTAGCGGAGGGCGGTGAGGTGACCGCCGAACACGCAGCCGGTGTCGAGGCACATCGTGTTGTTCACCCAGGTCGGGACGGGCGTCGGCGTGTGCCCGTAGAGCACCATCGCCCGGCCGCGGTAGTCCTCGGCCCACGGGAGCCGCACGGGCAGGCCGAACTCATCCGTCTCGCCGGTCGTGTCGCCGTACAGGGCGAAGGACCGGACCCGCCCGGAAGCGCGGTTGTGGAAGGCCTCCTTGAGCCCGGCGTGCGCGACGACGAGGGCACCACCGTCGAGCACGAGGTGTGCCACGAGCCCGTCGCAGAACTCCCGCACCTCCGCGCGGAACTCCTCGGTCTCGGCGTCGAGCTGCGCCAGCGTCGTCTCGAGACCGTGCGAGACCTGGACGGCACGTCCGTCGAGGGCGCGGACGAGCTTGTTCTCGTGGTTGCCCGGGACGGCGAGGGCGTGGCCCGCGGCGACCATCCCCATCACGAGGCGCAGCACTCCCGGGCTGTCGGGGCCGCGGTCGACGAGGTCCCCGACGAACAGCGCCCGGCGCCCGTCGGGGTGCTCAGCATCGACCGGCCGGCCTTCGCCGTCGCGGACGAGCACGTACCCGAGGCGCTCGAGCAGCGTCTCGAGCTCCGAGCGGCACCCGTGGATGTCTCCGACGACGTCGAACGGCCCGTGGTCGTCCCGCCGGTCGCTCCGCAGCGGCTGCCTCTCGATCACCGCGGCGTCGATCTCCTCCGTCCCCCCGAGCACGTGGACGGTGCGGAACCCTTCGCGCTTGAGCCCGCGCAGCGAGCGCCTCAGCTGGTCCCTCTGCCGCCGGACGACATGAGCGGGCAGGTCGCGGTCGGCACGGCTGGTGTTCCGCTCGAGGCAGACCTGCTCCGGTACGTCGAGGACGACCGCGACGGGCAGGACGTCGTGCGCGCGCGCCAGGTCGACGAGGGACTTCCGTGCGGCCTGCTGCACGTTCGTGGCGTCGACGACGGTGAGCAGTCCGGCGTCGAGCCGCTTCCCTGCGATGTGGTGCAGGACGTCGAACGCCGCGGCGGTGGCCTCCTGCGAGTTCTCGTCGTTCGAGACGAGGCCGCGGCAGAAGTCCGAGGAGAGGGTCTCGAACCGGTCGAAGTGCCGGGCGGCGAACGTCGACTTGCCCGAGCCGGACACCCCGACGAGCACCACGAGGGACAGGGCCGGGACGGGCAGCGTGGTCATCGTGCACCTCCGTCGAGAGCAACCGCCGCGGGGGCGTCCCGTCGGAACACGGCCATCTGCGTCGGGGGACCGACCTCGGGGTCCTCCGTGCCGACGGGCAGGAGCTCGACCGCGTAGCCGTGGCGGTCCGCCGCGGTCTGCGCCCACGCCCGAAAGTCCTCCCGGGTCCACTCGAAGCGGTGGTCGTGGTGCCGCATGGTGCCTGCAGCCATCGAGGCGTACCGCACGTTGTGCTCGGCGTTGGGGGTCGTCACGACGAGCACGCCGGGTGCCGCGGCTCCGAGGATCGACCGTTCGAGCGCCTGGAGGCGCGGTGGGTCGACGTGCTCGATCACCTCCATGAGGACCGCGGCGTCGAAGCCTGCGACGCGTGCGTCGGTGTACGTCACGGAGGACTGGGTGAGCTCGATACGCTCTCGCTGCCGGTCCGGGAGCGTGTCGAGGTGGAGCCGGCGCGCGGCAGTGCTCAGTGCGCGGTGCGAGACGTCGACACCGAGCAGCCGCTCGAAGGCCGGGTCACCCAGCAGCGCGCTGATCAGCGCACCCTCGCCGCATCCCAGGTCGACGACGCTCCGTGCACCGGACGCACGCAGCTGAGCGACCACGGCGTCCAGGCGGTGGCGAGCGAGCGGGACAGTATTGACCGCCTCTGGCAGGTGCGACGTGAACTCAGCGGATGCTTCCTCGACGACGTCCTCGAGCTCTGCGTCGGGGGCGTCGTCGAGCAGCTCCGGCCGGGCGTCGTCGACCTCTGCGAGCCGAGCGACGGCCGAGGCCGCGAGCCCGTGCTGGTTCGCCAGGTATCGCCGGGCGATCTCGTCCCGCGCAGGATGGGCGGAGAGCCAACCGGCACCCGCGCGCACGAGCTTTTCGACCTCGTCAGAGCCGACCCAGTAGTGCTTGGTCGCGTCGAGCGTCGGGAGGAGGACGTAGAGATGGCTCAGCGCGTCGGCGACGCGGAGGGTGCCGGTCAGGCGGAGGTCGACGTACCGGGACTCGCCCCATGCCGGCAGCTCGGGGTCGAGGGGGACGGGTCGAGCGTCGACGTCCCAGCCCAGCGGCTCGAAGAGCCGGACTGCGGCCTCGGCGCCACCTCGGCAGGGGACGGCGGGGACGTGGATGGAGAGGTCCCAGTCGCGCGTCGGGAGATCAGGGCGGGCGTCGCACCGTCCGGCGATCGCGGTGCGGAAGACCTTCCCGAGCGCGACGGCGAGCATCGAGGATGCCGCGTAGGGCCGGTCGTTGACGTACTGCGCGAGGCTGAAGGCGACGTCCTTCGGCGCACCTCGACCCCGCCCGCGGACGAGCGCGACCGGGTCGACCTCCAGCAGCAGCGCAACCGTGCAGCGCTCGTCTGTCGCCTCCGGGTAGAAGACGTGGGCGACGCCGAAGGACTGCTCGAACGACTGGACCCGGTCCGGGTGCTTGTGCAGGAGGTAGCCCAGGTCGCTGGCTGCCTGGGCGTCGGTCGTCATGGTCAGGAGCACGCGTGGATCCTCCCACTCGGCGATGCTGACGTCTGCATGGCAGAGCCGATCATGACGACGAAGGGCCCGCGCCCACATCTCTGCGGGTCACGGGCCCTTCGCTGTCGTGCACACGGCGGAGGATGGGGGATTCGAACCCCCGAGGGCGTTAACCCAACACGCTTTCCAAGCGTGCGCCATAGGCCACTAGGCGAATCCTCCTGGCCCACCGAGAGTACCGGAGGAGAGCCCGGGAGCCGAACCGGGCCGAGGGAGCGCCGCACGGGCAGGCGCGACGGGAGCGAGTGCGGTCGAGAGCGACCTTGGCCCCGTGATCTGATCGACCGATGAGCAGCCCCCGCTCCGCCCCGCGCTACCGCTGGGTCCCGATCGTTCTCGGCACCCTCGTCACGGTCGCGTCCCTCGCGGCGATCTGGTGGGCCGAGGGCTTCGACGTCGTGTGCCCGGCCGTCTACCCCGCGGACCCGAGCTGTACCGCGGAGTACCGCCGCACCACCGCGCTGGTGAGCTCGGCCGTCGTCCTCGGGCTCTGGGGGGTGGTCGTGGCGGTGGCCTGGCGGGCGCGCAGGGCGAGGGGCGTGCTGCTGGTGGTGTCCCTGGTGGCGCTGCTCCTGGCGGGCCTGCTCGGCTACAGCGTCACGCTCAGCTCGACGGGCTTCGCGCACCCGGTGTGATCGCGGCAGCCCCGCCGCGGGTCAGTGGCTCCGGCTCACGACGCGACGACGGCGAGCGCGACGGTCCCGACGTACACCGCGGGCAGCGCGACGCCCTCGAACCCGATGCCCTTGCGGTCCCGCACGACCAGCCCGCCGGCCAGGATCGTCGTGATGAGCACGGTGCCGCCGAGGAGGACCAGGCTCGAGGGTCCGGCCGCGGCGTAGATGGACCCGTCGAGGTACGTGAGGTCGGCGACCACGATCAGGAGGGTGTCGAAGGCGTTGCCGCCGATGACGTTGCCCACCCCGAGGGTGAGGGCGCCCAGGCGTATCGCGGCGAGCAGGGTGACGAGCTCGGGCAGCGAGGTGATCGCGGTGGTCAGGGTGAACCCGACCACGCCGCTCGGCAGCCCGGTGGCCTCGATGACCCCGAGCCCCGCCTGGGCGATCACCCACCCCGTCGCACCGACGACCACCGCGAGAGAGGCGAGGATCCCCCACAGCTGTGCGGTCGACCGCGAGCTGGGCGGCTCGGGCTCGTCCTCGCGGGTGTCGTCGGTCTGGGTGGGCTTCCACATGGGTGCCTTGTGCATGCGGCGCAGCAGGACGAACCCGTACCCGTAGAAGACCGGGATCAGCAGGGTCGCCGGGTGGATCCACCCCCACAGCAGGTCGGGGGTCGCGTAGGCGATCACGGGCACGGAGAGCAGGGCAGCCAGGACCAGGGTCTGCAGGACGTTCTCCAGGGAGGCGGCCGCGTGCTCGAGGTTGGCCCGCCGGTACACGAGGTCAGCGATGGCGAGCCACACCGTCTGCACAGCCACGCCGCCGACGGGGTTCGCGATCGCGAAGGCGGCGTCCCCGGCGAGGGAGCCCGTCACGGTGGTCACGATGCCCGGCAGGGAGGTCACCGCGCCCAGGAGCAGGGCACCGGCGACGGCCTCGCCCATGCCGGTCCGGTCGGCCAGCTCGTCGGCGGTCCGTGCCAGGCGGGTGCCGGCCAGCACGATGACGAGGCCCGCGAGGGCGAGGCCCGCGATGCTGGGCCACAGGGTCCAGGTGATGATGCCCTCCTCCGTCGCGACGTCGTGGACGAGTCTGGTGGCTCGGCCCGAGGAGTGCGCGCGGGGCGGACGCGGGGCCCTCGCTCCGTGGGACCCGGGCTCGGAGCCGCAGGCCCGCCCTCGCATCGCCGGGGTGACGTCGGTCACGTGCTGAGACGAGAACCGCCCCTTCGCGTCCCACTATGCAAGACAAGTGTCCATCCGGCTTGGTGGGCGCCTCGCGCCAGGGCACGATGTCGCCATGACCCGCCACAGCATGCTCGCCCTGCACATCGACGCGGCCTCCGCCCGCGCGATGATGTGCATGCGAATGCTGCAGCGGGACGCCGCGACCGCCTGAGCCCCGACTGACCGCCCGGACACCGGGCCCAGCTCCACCGCTCCGACCGTCGGCCCCCGGCACCTCAGCTGCCGGAACCCCGCCTGCCCCACCGCGCCCGCGGCGTCGTCCCCTGCCCTCAGAGCAGCGGTCGACAGCCCGTGGTGCTGCGTGCCGCTGAGCACGCCTCCCCCTGAACCCCCCCGCCGGCACACCACCGGCACCACCGAAGGAACCACCATGAGCCGCACCACCCGCCGCCCCGCCCTGCGCACCTCGGCCGTCCTCGCCGCCGCGACCCTGACCCTGGGCCTCGCGGCCTGCTCCTCGGACAGCACCGACACCGAGACCGGCGCCGAGAATGCCTCCGCCTCCGACGAGCCCGTGACCATCGGCGTCGTCGGGGCCTCCTCGGAGGAGTGGCGGATCTTCGAGCAGAAGGCCGCCGACGAGGGGCTCGAGGTCGACATCGTCGACTTCACCGAGTACTCCCAGCCCAACCCGGCGCTGAGCCAGGAGCAGCTCGACCTCAACCAGTTCCAGCACATCCTCTACCTCGCCCAGTACAACGTGGAGGCGGGGGAGGACCTCGTCCCGATCGCGGCGACCGCCGTCTACCCGCTCGGCCTGTACTCGGCCGAGTTCACCTCGGTCGACGAGATCCCCGAGGGTGGCGAGATCGCGGTCCCCAACGACCCGACCAACCTCTCCCGTGCCCTGCTCGTGCTGCAGGACGCCGGCCTGATCGCCCTGCGCGACGGCGGTACGGCCTTCTCGACCGAGGCCGACGTGCTGCCCGACGAGTCCCGCGTGACCGTCACCCCGGTCGACGCCCAGCAGACGGCCCTGGCCCTGGACTCGGTCTCCGCGTCGATCATCAACAACGACTTCCTCGAGGACGCCGGGATCGACGCCGCCGACGCCCTCTACCAGGACGACGCCAGCTCGGACGCCGCCCGCCCGTACATCAACGTCTGGGCGGCCCGGGCCGACAACGCCGACGACCCGCGCTTCGCCGCGCTGATCGAGCTCTACAAGGACCCCGAGGTCCAGGACGCCCTCGTGGCCGGCTCGGGCGGCACGGCCGTGATCGCCGACCAGTCGGCCGAGGAGCTGCAGGGCTACCTCGCCGAGGTGCAGGCCGACTCCCAGGGCTGAGGCCTCGGCGCGGGTGCCCGGCTGGCCTCGACCGGCCGGGCACCCGCGCACCGCACGTCGTCGGGGCAGTACGCCGCAGGGGGTCGTGCTGCCCCGACGACCACCCCCACCCCCAACCTCGGAACGAGGCCCCCGTGAGCACGACCGCCCCACCGATGGTCAGCTTCCGCCACGCGGTCAAGACCTTCCCCGCGAAGTCCGGTGAGGTCCGCGCCGTCGACGACGTGACCCTCGACATCCGCACCGGCGAGATCTTCGGCGTCATCGGCTACTCCGGTGCCGGGAAGTCGACCCTGGTACGTCTCATCAACGCTCTCGAGCCCGCGACCGCCGGTGAGGTGATCGTCGACGGGCAGGACGTCACCGCCCTGCCCGAGCGCGAGCTGCGTCGGGTCCGTGCCGGGATCGGGATGATCTTCCAGCAGTTCAACCTGCTGTCCTCACGGACCGTCGCCGGCAACGTGGGCTACGCGCTCGCGGTCGCCGGCTGGCCCCGCGAGGAGCGCAAGGACCGCGCCGCCGAGCTCCTCGACTTCGTCGGGCTGTCGGACAAGGCACGCCAGTACCCCTCCCAGCTCTCCGGTGGGCAGAAGCAGCGGGTGGGCATCGCCCGGGCCCTGGCGACCAACCCCAAGATCCTGCTGGCGGACGAGGCGACCTCGGCCCTGGACCCGGAGACCACCCAGGACGTGCTGGACCTGCTGCGACGGGTCAACAGCGAGCTCGGGGTCACGGTGGTCGTCATCACCCACGAGATGGACGTGGTCAAGTACGCCTGCGACCGCGTGGCCGTCATGGAGGACGGGAAGGTCGTGGAGCACGGCGACGTGTACTCGGTCTTCGCCCGTCCTGAGCACCGCGCCACCCGACGCTTCGTGGGTACGGCCCTGCGGGACCGGCCCAGCCCCGCCGCCCTCGAACGTCTCCGGCACCGTCACCCCGGCCGCATCGTGACCGTCGCGGTGCGCGAGGACGGCGCCTCCTCCACCGACCTGACCCGGGCCCTGCGCGAGCACCCCCTCGACGGCACCATCATCTACGGCGGCATCGTCGAGATCGCCGAGCGCCCCTACGGGTCCCTGACCCTCGAGCTCACCGGTGAGGACGCCGCCATCGCGGGGTTCATCACCGACCTCTCGCGCTCCACCTCGGTCCTGGACCTCGGGACCGCCGAGCACCCGCTCGCCGACCCCGACGCCGTCGGGCCCCGCGCGACGACCGCCTCCTCCGAGGCTGACGAGGGACCGTCCGCCCCGGACCCGCACCAGGCCCTCGGTGCCGACCGCCTGGGAGGCGTCGACCACCCGTTCTGGAGTCCTTTCGCCCTCCTGAGGAGGTGGCGTCGATGAACAACGAGACCGACTGGGACTACCTGGTCCCGCTGCTGCAGAAGGCCTTCGGCGAGACGCTCTGGATGGTCTCGATCTCCCTGCTCATCGCCGGGGTCGCGGGCCTGGCCCTCGGGCTGGCCGTCTACGTGACGCGGCGGGGGAACTTCCTGGAGAACCGCACCGTCTTCACGGTGCTCAACCTGCTCATCAACACCATCCGGCCGATCCCGTTCATCATCTTCGTCTTCGCCGTGGGTCCGCTGACCATGGCTCTCGTCGGGCGCACGATCGGGATGGAGGCAGCGATCCCTCCCATGGCGATCATGGCCGCCGTGGCCTTCGCGCGGCTCGTCGAGCAGAACCTCGTGGCCCTGGACCCCGGCGTGGTCGAGGCCGCGCGGGCGATGGGGGCCTCTCGCTGGCGGATCGTGTGGTCGGTGCTCATCCCCGAGGCCCTGGGCCCGCTGATCCTGGCCTTCACCTTCCTCACCATCGCGGTGATCGACATGTCGGCCGTCGTCGGGATGATCGGCGCCGGCGGTCTCGGCGACTTCGCGATCCGGCACGGCTACCAGCGCTTCAACTGGGAGGTGGTGTGGGCCACCGTGCTCATCATCATCGTGCTCGTGCAGGTCGTGCAGGTGCTCGGCAACGCCCTGGCCCGCAAGGCGCTGCGGCGCTGAGCCCGCGCCCGGCGCCCCGGGTCGATCCGGGGCGCCGGGCTGCGTTAGGCTTGTCGTCGACCCCTCGTGCGGCGTCATCTCGCTGAACTCCCCCAGGGCCGGAAGGCAGCAAGGGCAGGCGGGCTCTGACGGGTGTGCGGGGGGTCCTTGCATGCCCGGACCCGGACCCGGACCGGGTCGGTCGTCACGGCACCAGCACGACCTTGCCGGCGACGGTGTGCGACTCCGCGAGGGCGAGCGCTCGGCCGGCCTCGACGAGGGGCAACCGGGCCGCGACCTGGGGTGTGAGGGCCCCGGCGGCGAGCCGCTCGAGCACCTGGGTGAGGTCCTCGCGCAACCGGTCGTAGAACCGTACGGGCCGCCGCCGGCCGGCCCAGAAATTGTAGAAGTGCGCGCGCCGTCCGTTGGGCAGGGTGTTCCACAGCAGGAGCCGCCCGACGAGGAGCAGGACCGGGAGCTGCGAGCTGCCCACCTGGTCCATGGTCGCGGCGCTGCCGTAGGAGACCAGCGTGCCGCCGCGGCGCAGCAGGGCCCACGAGTCCACGATGCCGGGGCCGCCCACGTGGTCGAACACCGCGTCGACGCCGTCGGGCGCCAGGCCCCACAGGCGGTCGGCGAGCTGCGGCGCCCGGTGGTCGACCGGGGTCGCGCCGAGGCCCCGGACGAG
>NZ_JALPKN010000076.1 GCF_023630195.1 Actinotalea sp. C106
GCCCGGCTCGCGGCGGCGCTCGGCGTCGGTGGCGTAGAGCACCCGCAGCTCGCGCTCGGCGGGGTCGGGCTGGAGGCGGTAGCCCGCCGGCACCGGTGATCCTGACGAGGTGAGCAGCACGTCGAGGGCGGGGGGGTCCGTCGGCATCCGCTGACGCTACCGGGCCGCGCGGCGTTCTAGGCTGTCCCGGTGCACCAGCCCGGCAGACTCGTCGACCACCGGCCGCAGGTCCCCGCGGACCAGCTGCTCGCGGGGTTCGTGCCACCGCGCCACTTCGCCGGTGCGACGTTCGACAGCTACGTGCCCGACCCCGCGCACCCGAGCCAGGCAGCAGCCCGGGAGCGGCTGGCGGAGGCTGCCGCTCAGGTCGGCGCGGGCCGGGACCGTCGACGGTCGTGGTGGCGCCGTGCGGTCGCCGCACCGGTCGCGGTCTACCTCGACGGCGGCTTCGGCGTGGGCAAGACCCACCTCCTGGCCGCGCTGGCCCACGCGGTGGGCACCGAGCGCACCGCCTACGGGACGTTCGTCGAGTACACGCACCTGGTCGGTGCGCTCGGCTTCGCGACCACGGTCGAGCAGCTCTCCCGGCGTCGTCTGGTGTGCATCGACGAGTTCGAGCTCGACGACCCGGGCGACACGGTGCTGATGTCCCGGCTGCTCCGCGAGCTCGCGGACGCGGGGGTCGCCCTGGTGGCGACGTCCAACACCCTGCCGGAGTCCCTCGGCGAGGGGCGCTTCGCCGCCGAGGACTTCCTGCGGGAGATCCAGGCCCTCGCCGCCCGGTTCGAGGTGCTGCGCATCGACGGCCCCGACTACCGGCACCGCGGCGCACCGGGGCCCGAGGAGGGCCTGCCGGACGAGACGGTGCGCGCGGCCTGCGCGGACCGCGCGACCGCGACCTGCGACAGCTTCGCCGACGTCCTCGAGCACCTTCAGCACGTGCACCCGAGCCGCTACGGGGCCCTCCTCGAGGGTGTCGGCGCGGTGGGGCTGACCGAGGTGCGGCCCGTCACGGACCAGGCCGAGGCCCTGCGGCTGGTGGTCCTGGTCGACCGGCTCTACGACCTCGACGTCCCGGTGCTCCTGGGTGGTTGCGGCACCAGGGGCCTGTTCAGCGAGAGCATGCTGGCCGGGGGCTACCGCAAGAAGTACCTGCGATCCCTGTCCCGGCTCGGGGCCCTGGCCGATGTCGGCCGTTCTCACGCGGCCGAGCCCGGCCAGGCCCACGCACGCGACCTCGAGGACCGAGGCGTCGCGGAGGCCGGGGAGACGACGCCCTAGACCTCGGAGGCCTCGAGCCGCGCGAGCTCTGCCTCGACGTCGACCGCAGTCACGGGCCAGTCGAGCTCGAGGCCCTCGAGGGCCCTGCCGACGAGCTCGGCGACGGCCAGTCGGCTGAACCACTTGCGGTCCGCCGGGACGACGTGCCAGGGCGCGTGCTCGGTCGAGGTGCGGTCCAGCGCGTCCTGGTAGGCCTGCTGGTAGTCGGGCCACCGCTCCCGGGCGTCGATGTCCCCCGGGACGTACTTCCAGTGCTTGTGCGGCCGTTCCAGGCGCCGGCGCAGGCGGTGGGCCTGCTCCTCGGGAGAGATCGCGAGGAGGACCTTGACGATCGTGGTGCCGCTCTCGACGACCTCACGCTCGAAGGCGTTGATCTCCTCGAACCGCGGCTCCCAGGTCGTGGCAGGGACGAGCCCCTCGACCCGGACCACCAGGACGTCCTCGTAGTGCGACCGGTCGAAGACCCCGAGGGTCCCCGGCTCGGGCAGTGCCTGGCGGATCCGCCACAGGTAGTGCTGGGCGGCCTCCTCGGGGGTCGGGACCCCGAAGGCTGTCAGCGCCACGCCCTGAGGGTCGACCATGCCGAGCACCGTCCGCACGACGCCGCCCTTGCCCGCGGTGTCCATGCCCTGGAGCACCAGCAGGACCGAGCGGTCACCTCCGGTCCGGCCGTGGGCGTAGAGCTTCTCCTGGAGGTCGGCGAGCTCGTGGCCTCGGGTGGCCATCGCATCCCGACCGGCCCGCTTCTTCCCGCGCCAACCGGGGGTCGACCGCGTGTCGAGGTCGGCGAGGTCGAAGCCGGGAGCGACGCGCAAGGCCTCGGCAGCCGGCTTGTGCCAGCCCATCAGGGGGTCTCGGTCGTGCGGGTCAGATTCGGTCCGAGGATCGCGACGCCACGGGCCCCGAGCCGCAGGACGCCGTCCTGCCCGTGCTCAGCGGGGCCCCAGCGCAGCAGCACCGTCTCGGCATCCCCGCCCGGGATCTCGGCCGGGATGTCGGCGAGGTTCAGGACGGTGCGCACGGCGCCCCGCCGCACCACGAGCCACGACCCGTCCGGCGCGTGGTCCACGGCGACCGCGGCGAGGTCGCCCGAGGCGAGGTCGGGCTGGGCCCTGCGCAGCGCGATGAGGTCCCGGTACCAGTCCAGCAGGCGGCGGTGGGCCTCCTGCTCGGGCTCGGACCAGTCCAGGCGGCTCACGGTGACCGTCGACAGGGCCTGCGGGTCCGGGACCTCGACGTCCCCGCCGTACAGCTCGGCCCAGCCGTGCCCGCCGAACTCCTCGCGGCGGCCGCGGCGGATCCCCTCGACGAGCTCGGGCTCGGCGTGGTCGGTGAAGTACTGCCACGGGGTCCGGGCACCCCACTCCTCGCCCATGAAGAGCATGGGGGTGAAGGGCGAGGTCAGCACCAGGGCTGCCGAGGCGGCGAGCGCGCCGTCGTCGAGCCGGGCGGAAGGACGGTCGCCCAGGGCGCGGTTCCCGACCTGGTCGTGGTCCTGCCCGAAGACGACGAAGCGGTGCCCGTCGGTCCTGGGAGGCACCGGCTGCCCCCAGTCGCGCCCGCGGAAGGTCGAGTACCCGCCGTCGTGCACGAAGGCCGAGGTCAAGGCCTTGGCGAGGACCTCGGGGCTGCCGAAGTCGACGTAGTAGCCGTGCCGCTCCCCGGTGAGGAAAGCATGCACCGCGTGGTGGACGTCGTCGGCCCACTGCGCCGTCATGCCCTGGCCGCCCTGAGCGGTGGGCGTGACCATGGCGACGTCGTTGAGGTCGGACTCCGCGATCAGGGACAGCGGACGGCCGACGGCGGTGGCCAGCTCGGCGACGGCGTCGGCCATCTCGGCCAGGACGTGGCGCGGCGAGTCGTCGACCAGGGCGTGGACCGCGTCCAGGCGGAGGGCGTCGAGGTGGAACTCGCGCAGCCACCGGGTCGCGTTGTCGATCAGGTAGGCGCGCACCTCGGCCGCGTCGGGGCCGTCGAGGTTGACGGCCCACCCCCACGGGGTCTCGTGCCGGTCGGTGAAGTACGGGCCGTAGACGCTCAGGTAGTTGCCGGAGGGGCCGAGGTGGTTGTGCACCACGTCCAGGCACACGGCGAGGCCGCGGGCGTGGGCGGCGTCCACGAAGCGCTGCAGGGCGGCGGGGCCTCCGTAGGGCTCGTGGACGGCGTAGATCGCCACGCCGTCGTAGCCCCAGCCGTGCACCCCGGGGAAGGCGGCGACGGGCATGAGCTCGACCATGTCGATCCCGAGGTCGACCAGGTGGTCCAGGCGCGCGACAGCGGCGTCCAGGGTTCCCTCCGGGGTGAAGGTGCCCACGTGCAGCTCGTAGATCACCGCACCGCGCGCGTCGCACCCGGCCCAGGCGCCGTCCGCCCAGTCGTAGCGCTCGGGGTCGAAGACCCGGCTGGGCCCGTGCACCCCGTGGGGCTGCCACGCGCTGCGCGGGTCGGGACGCGGCTCCCCGCGGTCGACGGCGAAGGCGTAGTCGGCGCCGTGCGGCAGGGACTGCTCGGCGATCCACCACCCCCCGGTCTCCTGGGCCATGGCGTGGCGGTCGGTCGGGCCGTCGGGCCCCCCGGTCACCAGCTCGACGGCCTGCGCCGCGGGGGCCCAGACGCGGGGGCGGGTCGTCATCGGTGGTCCTCCTCGACGAGCAGGGCGACGGGCAGGTCGGCGAGGACATCGGCCAGACGCGCGCTGCCCTCCTCGAAGGTGCTCCCGGTCAGGACGTCGCGCCAGCGGCCCGCGGGGAGGGTCACGGTGTGCTCTCCCCAGCCCCCGAGCCGGTCGAGGGACAGGGCCAGGCGGGTCGCGACGCACAGGACGCGTGGCTCGCCGTCCTCGCTGCGGGCGAACGCCAGGGCGTGGCCCGAGGAGGCCGGGAGGGGCTGGTAGCCGGCGCCGAGACCGGTGAAGGCCCCGGCGTGGTCCCGACGCGCCCGCAGGGCGCGGGAGGTGACGATCATCTTCTCGTCCTCGAGCCCGCGCGGGCCCTCGGTCTCGAGCCGCTCGAGGGAGCGGCCCAGGGTCGCGTAGTCCACGGGGCGCCGGTTGTCGGGGTCGACGAGGGCGATCGCGGGCACCTCGGTGCCCTGGTAGACGTCCGCGACCCCGGGCAGGCAGAGCTGGACGAGCTTGGTGCCCAGCGTGGCCGCCCGGACGCCCACGGCGGTCCGCCGCTGCCACCCGGTGAAGGCCTCACGCACGGCGGGGGAGGCGTGGGTGGCCGCTGCCCAGCCCAGCACCGCCTGCTCGTACCCCTCGTTCTGCGCCGTCCAGGAGGTGTGCGACTTCGCCTCGCGCACCGCCTTGGTCAGGTACTCGGTCAGGCGGTCGAGGGCCAGCGGCTCCTCGCCCTGCCAGGTGCCGGCGAGGGTCTGCCACCAGATGTTCTCGGTGCGTCCGTCCAGGACCGACGGGCGCAGGTCGGCGGTCGCCGTGCGCAGCCGGTCGACCAGCTCGGCCCACTCGACCGGCAGCTCGGACAGCACGCCGAGGCGGGCGCGGACGTCCTCGCTGCGCTTGGTGTCGTGGGTCGACAGACCTGTCATCGCCACGGGGGCGTGGTGCTGGGCACGACCGGCCCAGGCGTGGAGCTCCTCGGGGCTGATCGCGAAGCGCTCGGGCGCCCCGCCGACCTCGCACAGGCTGATCAGGTGGCTCCACCGGTAGAAGGCGGTGTCCTCGACGCCCTTGGCCATCACCGCGCCGCAGGTCTGCTGGAACCGGACGACGAGCTCGTCCCGGCGGGCCTCGCGGGTCCGCCCCGCCGACCCGATCTCCTTGCCCAGCAGCATCTCGGCGAGCAGCTCGAGGGTCTCGAGCCGGTCGTCGGCCAGGCGCCCGCGCGCGTGGGCCACGCACTCGGCGAAAGCCGCCTGCGAGTCAGGGTGCGCGGTCTCGCCCGGCACGACGTAGTACCGGTAGCGGTCGGCGGCGACGAGCAGCTCGAGCAGGCAGTCGTGCAGCGACCGCCAGGTGTGGTCCCGCAGCCGGACGTCGTCGCGGCAGATGTCCGCGGCGAGGTCGGCCAGACGGTGCACCTCGGCGTAGAGCGGCCCGCCCACGATCTCGCGCTTGGCCTCCTCCACGAGGGCGGGCAGGGCGTCGGTCGTGTCGCCCGTCAGACGGTGCATGAGGGCGCCGAGCTCGGCGCCCCCGCCCGGGTCGACGAAGGTCGAGTGCACGCGCCACATGGCCTCGTAGCCGGTGCTCCCGGCGGTCGTCCAGTCCTCGGGGAGGTCCTCGGCCGGGGCCAGGATCTTCTCGACGACGACCCAGGCGTCGTCGGTGGCCTCGGCGAGACGATCGAGATAGCCCTGCGGGTCCGCGAGGCCGTCGGGGTGGTCGATCCGCAGCCCGTCGATCACGCCGGTCCGGAGCAGGTCGGTGACCAGGGCGTGGGTCGCGTCGAAGACCTCGGGGTTCTCGACGCGGACCGCGGCCAGGGTCCCGACGTCGAAGAACCGCCGGTAGTTGAGCTCCTCGTTGGCGACCTTCCAGTACGCGAGCCGGTAGTGCTGGCGGTCCACGAGGTCGGCCAGGGGCAGCTGCTCGGTCCCGGCGCGGACGGGGAAGACGTGGTCGTAGTAGCGCAGCACCGGCTGGGGGCCCTGGTCCTCCTGCCCCGGGACGACCGCCTCGTCGACCGTGAGCTCGTCCGAGCCGAGCACAGCCCCGATCCGGCTGCCGAGCACCGGCATGAGGAGGGCGCCGTCCCCCGCGGACCAGTCGACGTCGAACCACGCGGCGTAGGGGGACTCCGGCCCGTGGGCCAGGACCGACCACAGGGCACGGTTGTGCCACACCGGGGTGGGCACGGCCATGTGGTTGGGCACGATGTCCAGGATCAGGCCGAGCCCTGCCTCGTGGCTGGCCGTGGCGAGGCGCTCGAGGGCCGGCCGACCACCCAGCACGGGGGAGATCTCGTCGTGCGCCACCACGTCGTAGCCGTGGGTCGAGCCCGGGGCCGCGGTCAGGACGGGGGAGAGGTACAGGTGGCTGACCCCGAGGCGGGCCAGGTACCCCACCTGGGCCACCGCGTCGTCCAGGGTGAACTCGGCGTTGAGCTGGAGCCGGTAGGTCGAGACCGGGACGGGGCGGCCCTCGGGTGGCCGACGTCGTGACGGGCCCTGGCGCTCGCTCGGCTGCTGCTCCTCGACGGCGGGGGAGGTGACCACGCTCAGACGTCCTCAACCGCACGCGTGAGCACGAGGGTGCTGCGTCCGGTGATCTCGATGGTGCTCGCGGCCTCGACCTGGTCGCCGATGTCGAGGGTGTGGTCGGTGTCGAGCACGCAGGTCCATGCCGAGCCGAACTCAGCCGGGGGCAGGGCGAAGGTGACCGGGTCGGCGTCGGCGTTGTACATGACCAGGAAGCTGTCGTCGATCACCGGCTCGCCCCGTACGTCCGGCTCGGCGATGGCCTCGCCGTTGAGGAAGACCATGACGGCCCGGGCATGGCCCTCGCGCCAGTCGGCGTCGGTCATGTGCTCGCCGGTCGTGGTGAACCACGCGATGTCGCCCAGCTCGGACTCGCCGCCGTGGTCCGCGCTGCCGAAGAAGAAGCGCCGTCGTCGCAGCACCGGGTGGTCGCGTCGCAGGTGGACCAGGGCACGGGTGAAGTCGAGGTGCGCGGCCTCCTCCTCGTCCAGGTCCCAGTCGACCCAGGTCACCTCGTTGTCTTGGCAGTACCCGTTGTTGTTGCCGCCCTGGGAGCGCCCGAGCTCGTCCCCGTGGGCGATCATCGGCACGCCCTGGGAGAGCAGGAGGGTGGTCAGGAAGTTGCGGACCTGGCGGCGGCGCAGGGCGTTGATCTCGGGGTCGTCCGTGAGGCCCTCGGCCCCGCAGTTCCAGGACCGGTTGTGGCTCTCGCCGTCCCGCCCGTCCTCGCCGTTGTCCTCGTTGTGCTTCTCGTTGTAGGAGACGAGGTCGGTCAGGGTGAAGCCGTCGTGGGCCGTGACGAAGTTGATCGAGGCGATCGGCTTGCGGCCGCTGTGCTCGTACAGGTCCGAGGAGCCCGAGAGGCGGCTCGCGAACTCACCGAGGGTCGACGGCTCGCCGCGCCAGAAGTCGCGCACGGTGTCGCGGTAGCGACCGTTCCACTCGCTCCACAGCGGGGGGAACCCGCCGACCTGGTACCCGCCGTCACCGACGTCCCACGGCTCGGCGATGAGCTTGACCTGGCTGATGACCGGGTCCTGCTGGACGAGGTCGAAGAAGGCCGAGAGTCGGTCGACCTCGTGGAACTGCCGGGCCAGGGTCGAGGCGAGGTCGAAGCGGAAGCCGTCGACGTGCATCTCGTTGACCCAGTACCGCAGCGAGTCCATCAGCAGCTGCAGGACGTGGGGGTTGCGCATCAGGAGCGAGTTCCCGGTGCCGGTCGTGTCGTAGTAGTGCGCCTGGTCCTCGTCGACCAGGCGGTAGTACGCGGCGTTGTCGATCCCGCGGAAGCACAGGGTGGGGCCCAGGTGGTTGCCCTCGGCGGTGTGGTTGTAGACGACGTCGAGGATGACCTCGATGTTCGCCTCGTGCATCGCCTTGACCATCTGCTTGAACTCCTGGACCTGCTGGCCCGGGTAGTCCGAGGAGGCGAAGCCGTTGTGCGGGGCGAAGAACCCGATCGTGTTGTAGCCCCAGTAGTTGGACAGGCCCTTCTCCTGAAGGGTCGGGTCGTTGACGAACTGGTGCACGGGCATGAGCTCGATCGCGGTGATGCCCAGGTCCACGAGGTGGTCGATGATCGCCGGGTGCGCGAGGCCCGCGTACGTGCCGCGGAGCTCGTCCGGGACGCTGGGGTGCAGCTGAGTCAGGCCCTTGACGTGGGCCTCGTAGATGACGCTCTCGTGGTACTCACGGTTCGGCGGGCGGTCGTGGCCCCAGTCGAAGTACGGGTTGATGACGACGGAGGTCATGGTGTGCCCCGACGAGTCGTCCTCGTTGAGGGAGTCGGGGTCGCCGAAGTCGTAGGAGAACAGCGCCTGGTGGCCGTCGATCTGACCGTCGATGGCCTTGGCGTAGGGGTCGAGCAGGAGCTTGGCGGGGTTGCACCGGTGCCCGTTCGACGGGTCGAAGGGCCCGTGCACGCGGTACCCGTAGCGCTGCCCCGGCTGGACGCTCGGGAGGTAGGCGTGCCAGACGAAGGCGTCCACCTCGGGCAGGTCGATGCGCTGCTCGGTGCCGTCCTCCGAGATCAGGCACAGCTCGACGCGCTCGGCGACCTCGGAGAAGAGGGTGAAGTTGGTCCCGGTGCCGTCGAAGGTGGCACCGAGCGGGTAGGGCTTGCCTGGCCAGATCTGCATGGGCCAAGAGTGCCAGGACGCAGCGGATCCTGCGCACCGGTGCCGTCCTCCCGGTCTGTGGGGAAGGTCACCGGGTCACCGCGGGGCGGCGCCCCGGCCGTGCCCCGGGGATGCGTGCGGACAGCCATGGTGCGAGCGTGGACGCATGGACACCACCACGAACGACGGCCCGGCCTACGACCCTGCTCAGGACCCGGACGCGGACCCGGAGAACCTCACGCCGCGGTCTGGCGCGGCAGCCTCGGGGGAGCCCACCGACGGCGACCCCGACGCAGACCCGGACATGCTCAACCCCCCGGCCCCCCAGGGGTAGGACGCCCGGCCCGACCGTGGGTGGCCTTGTCGCTGCGACGCGCTCACCCGGCGGTCACCGGGCCAGACGCTCGACCACCCCGGCGTACACCCCGGGCGCGGCACGCGCCACGGGGACGACCGCGCTGCGGGCGGGGGACCGCGCCCAGGCGACCAGCCCCGTGGTGAGCAGACGGTAGTCACGTGTCTCACGGCGCCAGGCCCGCTCGTACCCTTCGGGGTCGTCGAGGGTGGCCACGGCGACGCGGGCCTGGGCGAGCCCGACGCGCAGACCCTCGCCGGTCAGCGCGTCGACGTACCCGGAGGCGTCACCGACGAGGCGGACCCTCCCCAGCGCGCGTCGGCTCGTGCGCTGGAGCAGGGGCCCCGCCCCCTTGAGCTCCGAGGCCGGCCCGTGGTCTGCGAGGCGCTCGGCCAGCTCGGGAGCAGACGCCACGGCCTCCTCGATGGTGGACCCCCGGGGGCCCAGGACGGCGACGCCGACGGTGCTGTCGTCGACCGGGGTCACGTAGAGCTCGCTCCTGGGCCCCCAGTGCACCTCGACCAGGTCTGACCAGGGCGCTACGGCGACGTGGCGGCGCAGGCCGTAACGGCGGCCCGCACGCCGGGGCGTGACCTCCCACCCCAGGCTCCGGCGCACGGTCGAGTGCAGGCCGTCGCAGCCCAGCAGCCACCGGGCGCTCACCCCGGCCGCGCTGACGTGGTCCGTGCCCAGCTCGATCGCACCCGCGCGCGACGAGACGTGCACGGCTCCGAGCTCGTGCGCCCGGGCGAGCAGAGCCGCGTGGAGCACGGTGCGACGGACCCCGCGCCCGGCGTCGGTGGCGAACCGGTGGTCGACGTGCCTGGCTCCGGCGCGATAGCTGATCCCGGCGATGACGTGGCCGGGAGGGTCGACGCCGAGGCGCTGCAGGGCCGCCAGCGTCCCCGGCATCAGCCCTTCGCCGCAGGCCTTGTCGATGGTCCCGCTCCGCGGCTCCACGACCGCCACGGACAGACCCGCCAGGCGCGCCTCGATCGCCGCGGCGAGACCGACCGGCCCGCCCCCCACCACCAGGACGTCGACGTCTGCCGCGGTCACGGGAGCCTCGTCGACCGTCGGGGAGTGCGCTCGGTGGTCCGGGCTCGCCGGCGAGCAGGCCGTGCGCTCACCGCTCGCCAGCGAGCTCCAGGGCCCGCTCCTCGGCGGGCACGCGGAAGCCCAGCAGCAGGACGGCGTTGAGCACCGTGAAGACGACGGCGGTGACCCACGCGGTGTGGACCAGGGGCAGGGCGATCCCCTCGGCGACCACGGCGACGTAGTTGGGGTGCCGGAACCAGCGGTAGGGGCCCCCGGTCACCAGGGGCAGTCCCGGGACGACGATCACGCGGGTGTTCCACCGCGGGCCGAGGGTCGTGATGCACCACCACCGCAGGCCCTGGCTCGCGACCACCACCGCGACGGCGGTCCATCCCAGCGCGGGCAGGAAGGGCCGGTCCGCGACGACGACCTCGACGACGCAGGCGAGGAGCAGCGCCGTGTGCAGCGCGACCATCGCGGGGAAGTGCCCGCGGCCCGACTCGACACCGCCGCGAGCGAAGGACCATCGCGCGTTGCGTGCCGAGACCACGAGCTCGGCCAGGCGTTCGAGGGCGGTCGCGCCGACGACGACCCCGAGCAGCCACATCACGAGGCCTCACCGGGCCAGCGCAGGAGCACCATCTCGACCCCGACCCCCGGGCCGAACGCGAGGACGACCCCCGGGGTGCCTGGCGGGGGTGCGTCCCGCAGGGTCGAGGCCAGCACGTGGAGCACCGAGGCGGACGACAGGTTGCCGACGGCGGCGAGCACCTCGCGGCTCACCCGCAGCACGGACTCGTCCAGGTCGAGGGAGTCCCGCACGGCGTCGAGCACCCGGGGGCCTCCCGCGTGCACCACCCAGGCCCCGACGTCGCGGACCTTGAGGTCGTGCCGGTCGAGCATCGCCGTGACGTCCTCGGCGAGGTTCTTCTCGATGACCTTCGGCAGGCCCGCCGAGAGCACGATCCGGAAGCCCGAGTCACCCACGTCCCAGCCGAGCTGGTCGGTGGTGCCCGGGTAGAGGCGGCTGCGGGAGTCCAGGACCGCGGTGCGCTGCTCCGTCGCTGCCGGGTGCGCGTCACCCACCATGACGACGGCGGCAGCACCGTCCCCGAACAGCCCGCTCGAGACGAGGTTCGCCGTCGAGGGGTCCCCCTGCTGGAGCGTGAGCGAGCAGAGCTCGACCGAGACCAGCAGGGCGACCTGGTCGGGGTGGCCGGTGAGGTGGTCGGCCACCCGTGCCAGGCCGGCCGCCCCGCCCGCGCAGCCCAGACCGAAGGACGGCATGCGGGTGAGGTCCGGACGCAGGCCGATCCGCTCGACGAGCAGGGCGTCCAGGGAGGGGGCGGACACCCCCGTGACCGAGGTGAACAGGAGGTAGTCGACCTCCTCGGGCTGCAGGCCGGCCGCGCTCAGCGCGTCGAGGCACGCGTGGGCGGCGAGCTCGGTGCCCAGCCGGACGAAGTGGTCGTTGGCCGCGCGAAACGTCGTGAGGCCCGGGTACTGCTCGAGGGGCAGCGCGAGGTGCCGGCTGGCGACCCCGCTCGCGGCGTGGAACCGGTCCAGGGCCGTGCGGCGACCGGGGCTCGTCCCGGGCGGGACGAGCAGCGGACCGATGACCTCGGTGATCTGCTCCTGCGGGTAGACGTTCGCGGGCAGTGCGGGGGCCACTGCGACGAGGCGCGACATGTCCGCATCGTGCCATGTCGGCGGGGATCTGGCGCGGGCGCTAGCGTCACGGGACGGGCCGCCCCGGCCCGACACCGAGCAGAGGAGAGGACGTGCCCGCACGTCAACGTGCGCGCGGTCTGGTGCTGGCCAGCCACGCCGGTCCGACCGCCGTCGTGACCTGCCTCGCCGGGGCGCTCCTCCTGGCGCTGGACGCCGCGCCGGGCACGGTCGTGACGGCGACCGCCGCGGTCCTCGTCGGGCAGCTCTCGATCGGCTGGTCCAACGACGCCGTGGACGCGGAACGAGACCTGGCCGTGGCCCGACGGGACAAGCCGGTGGTCCGTGGCTCGGTCACCCCGGGCCAGCTGCGGGCCGCGGCGATCTCGGCCCTGCTGGTGTGCGTCGCGCTGTCCCTGGCGACCGGGACGCGGGCCGGGGGGGTGCACGTCCTCGCGGTCGCCGGTGGCTGGGCCTACAACCTCGGGCTCAAGGCCACGGCCTGGTCCTGGGTGCCGTACGTCGTGTCCTTCGGGCTGCTGCCCGCCTTTCTCGTGCTGACGTTGCCCGGGGCGGCGGCGCCGCAGCCGTGGGTGCTCGGCGTGGGTGGGTTCCTCGGGCTCGGTGCCCACCTCGCCAACGTCCTGCCCGACCTGCAGGACGATGCCGCGACGGGCGTGCGCGGGCTGCCGCACCGCCTGGGGCGCCGTGCGACGAGCGTGCTCGCACCGGCGGCGCTCCTCGCGGCGGCGGCGCTGG
>NZ_JALPKN010000077.1 GCF_023630195.1 Actinotalea sp. C106
GGTCGTGGACCAGGCCGGCGAGCTGCCACAGGCCCCCGGCCGCGGCGGCCGCGGCCGAGCTCTCCCAGGGTCGCGGCGGGTCCGGCTCCTCCCAGTCGTTGGGCGGGACCACCTGGTCACGGGTCCGTTCGAGCCAGAAGTCGGCGGCCGCCTCAGCCGTGGCCAGGAGGCGACGGTCACCCGTGAACCGGTAGACCGTCCCGAACCCGTGGAGGGCCCAGGCCTGCCCCCGCGCCCAGGATCCCGCGGCGGAGTGCCCCTGCTGAGTCGTCTGCGCCAGGAACTGGCCGGTCTCGAGGTCGAACATCGCCTCGTGCGAGGCCGATCCGTCACCGCGCACGAGGTGGCGTCGGGTGGTCAGGCAGTGCTCCACCGCGACCCGCGCGAGGTCCTCCTCTCCCGTGCGCTGCGCCGCGTACAGGGCCAGGTGGACGTTCATCATGATGTCGATGAACAGCGAGTCCGGACGGCGGAAGCTCGGCAGGTAGCCGCCCAGGGAGCGGAACCTGCTCGCCGTCGTGCGGCCCGCCTCGACCAGGACGGCCTCGTGGGCCGGCTCCCCGGTGCGTTCTAGCCAGCGCCGGTACGTCGACCAGAAGAGGAAGCCGAGGTCGTGGACCGTGTCGTCGGTCTTCCGGTGCTCGATGAGCCGTGAGTAGTGCTCGGCCTTGGCGCGGAAGCGTTCGCGCTCGTCCGCGGTCCGGGCGCGGTCGGACAGCATCCACAGCTGGCCGCCGAGGAATCCCTCGCACCAGTTCGTCCAGGCCTCGCCGTCCACGACCCACCGTCCGTCGGACGTGTAGAGCGGGAAGGCGTCGGGGTGGCCCTCGGTGAGGGACTCGAGCTTGGCACTCGCCGTGGTCCAGGCCCGGTCGGCGACCGCGTCGAGCTCGGGACCGGCGCGGTAGTCGTGCGGCAGGACGACGGGGATCGTCGTCGGCAGCACCATGGGGCGGGGCATCGTCGTCCTCCCGGAGGTCGCTGGTGACCCACAGCACTCTTCGCCATGGTGCGTCCGGGCGCAACGGCAGCACCGCCTCCCCGACGGTCGGACCGCCGGGACGGCTGTCAGCGGGCGGTGCGGACGGCCTGCTGGCAAGGTCGGCCCCGTGAGCATCGTGCAGCGTGTCAGCGAGCGGTTCTGGTTCATCCCCGCGCTGCTGTGCCTCCTCGCCGTGGGCCTGGCCGAGGGGCTCACCACCCTCGACGAGCACCGCGGCGACGCGCGCGTGCCGGGGTGGTTCGGTGAGCTGTTGTACAGCGTGGGGGAGAGCGGGAGCCGTGACCTCCTCGGGGCGATCGCGACGTCGAGCCTCGCGGTGGCCGGCACGACCTTCTCCATCACGATGGCCGTCCTGGCACTGACCTCGTCGAGCTACGGGCCGCGCCTGGTCCGCAACTTCATGGCCGACCGCGGGAACCAGACCGTGCTCGGCGTGTTCGTCGCGACCTTCCTCTACAGCCTGCTCGTGCTGCGGTCGATCCGGGTGCTCGGCGACACGGGTGAGCAGGTTGCCGAGGTGTTCGTCCCGCACCTCGCCGTCAACGCCGCGGTGCTCCTCGCAGTCGCCAACGTCGCGGTCCTCGTCTACTTCATCCACCACATCAGCGACTCGGTGCAGGTCGCGACCCTGGCGCGCGGGGTCCGTGAGGAGCTGCGCACGACGGTCGAGCGGCTGTACCCCTCCGAGGTCGGTCACGACCGCGAGGACCTCGCCGCGAGCCCGGCGCAGGACGCCGCGGGCCCGGACCTGCCCGTCCCGACCGGGGGCGCGCCCGTGCCGGCGGGTCGCCCGGGCTACGTGCAGTCCGTCGCCCACGACAAGCTCCTCCGGCTCGCCGTGCGTCACGACCTCGTCGTGCGGCTCGAGGTGCGGCCGGGGCGCTACGTGCTCCCGGACACGATCATCGCGAGGCTCCACCCCGTCGGCCAGACGGACCAGCGGGTCGTCCAGGCCGTGCAGGCGACGCTCCTCGTGACCGACGAGCGCACCCCGCACCAGGACGTCGAGTTCGCCGTCCAGCAGCTCACCGAGATGGCGGTGCGGGCCCTCTCCCCGGGGACCAACGACCCGTACACGGCGATCAACGCCCTGGACGACCTCTCCGCCGGGCTGGCGATGCTCGCCGCTCGCCGGCATCCCTCCGCACGGCGGTTCGACCAGGACGGTGCCCTCCGCGTGCACGCCCCCGCCCCCGACGCCACGGGACTGGTGCGTGGGGTGCTCGACAGCATGCGCTGGTACGCGGCAGGCGCGCCGTCGGTCATGCACCAGACCCTCGAGCTCGTCGAGAGGGTCGGCACCCGGGCGCACGACCCCGAGCTGCGGGTCGACCTCGTCCGCCAGCTCGGGCTGCTCGAGGACGCGTTCGCCGCCGCGGGCCACCACGAGCAGGACACCCGCGGCTTCGGCGAGCACGCACGGAACGTGCGGGCTGCCGTCGCCGCCGGGTGACCTGGCTCGGCCTCAGGTGCGCAGGACGGCGATGCCCTCCTCGGCGCCGACGGGCGGCTGACCCGCGACGCGGACGGTGAACCGCGTGGCCGTCGGCTCGGCCGTCACCGTGACCCCGTTCTCCTCACGGCGGACGGTGAAGCGCGTGACGGCTCCGGTCGCGGGATCGGTGACGGTCGCCTCAGCATCGGTGACCCCGGGGTAGACGGTGACCAGCGCGCCGTCGGCGTGGTCCCGGTCGGGCCGGTCGGCCCCGGGGGAGGTGACCAGCACGGCCCCCTCGCGGACCCACAGCGGGACCGAGTCGAGCTCGTGGTGCTCGCGGCGCCACGCACCGCCGTCGGCCGCCTCCCCGGTCAGGAGGTTGGTCCAGCGGCCGGCAGGCAGGTAGTACTCGACCTCCCCGCGTGCCGAGAGCACCGGGGCGACCAGCAGGTCCGGGCCGAGCATGTACTGCCGGTCCAGGTGCGCGACGGCTGGGTCGTTCGGGAAGGCCAGCTGCATGGGCCGCATGACCGGCAGACCGATCGCGTGGGCCTCGAGCCCGGCCTGGTACAGGTAGGGCATCAGCTCCATCTTGAGCTGGGCGAATCGACGCGTGACCTCTACGGCACTGGTGCCGGGGGCCTCGTCGCCACGGTCGAAGAGCCACGGGACCCGGTAGCTCTGCGAGCCGTGCAGCCGCGAGTGGGAGGAGAGCAGACCGAAGGCCACCCAGCGCTTGAAGACGGTCGGGTCCGGATCGCCCTCGAAGCCCCCGATGTCGTGGCTCCAGAACCCGAAGCCGCTCATCGACATCGACAGCCCGCCGCGCAGCGACTCGGCCATCGACTCGAAGGTCGAGGAGTTGTCCCCACCCCAGTGCACGGGCATGCGCTGCCCCCCGGTGGTGGCCGACCGCGCGAAGAGCACGGCCTCACCCTCGCCGCGCACCTCCTCGAGGACCTCGAAGACCGCCTGGTTGTACAGCTGGGCGTACCAGTTGTGCATCCGGTACGGGTCGGACCCGTCGTGCCAGACGACGTCCACCGGCACGCGCTCGCCGAAGTCCGTCTTGATGGCGTCGATCCCCTGGCCGAGCAAGGTGCGGATCTTGCCCTGGAACCACGTGCGCGCCGCTGGGTTGGTGAAGTCCACCAGCCCCATCCCGGCCTGCCACAGGTCCCACTGCCAGATGCTGCCGTCGGTGCGACGGACCAGGTAGCCGGCCTCGGCCGCCTCGTCGAAGAGGGCGGAGCGCTGCGCGATGTACGGGTTGACCCAGGCACTGGTGCGCAGGCCCCGCTCGTGGAGGCGGGCGAGCATCCCCTCGGGGTCGGGGAACGTGCGGGGATCCCACACGAAGCTCGTCCAGTCGAACTCGCGCATCCAGAAGCAGTCGAAGTGGAAGACGCTGAAGGGCAGGTCCCGCTCGACCATGCCGTCGATGAACTGGTTGACGGTGGCCTCGTCGTAGTCGGTGGTGAAGCTCGTCGAGAGCCACAGCCCGTAGGACCACGCGGGCACCCGTGCGGGCCGGCCGACCAGGCGCGTGTAGCGCTCGAGGACCTGCTCGGGGGTGGGGCCGTAGATCACCAGGTACTCGAGGGCCTCGCCGGGCACCGAGAACTGGACCTGCTCGACGACCTCGCTGCCGACCTCGAAGGAGACGTGCTCGGGGTGGTTGACCAGGACCCCGTAGCCACGGTTGGTCAGGTAGAAGGGCACGTTCTTGTAGGCGAGCTCGGAGGAGGTGCCCCCGTCGGCGTTCCAGACGTCGACCGTCTGCCCGTTCTTGACGAAGGGGCCGAAGCGCTCGCCCAGGCCGTAGACGAGCTCGCCGACCCCGAGGGACAGCTGGTTGTGCACGTAGGTGCGGGCGGCCGCGAGGCCCGTCGTGGTGACCCCGGCGATGCCTGCGGGCTCGCTCGGGACGGGCGCGTCCGGATCCAGGGTCATGTACCCCACCGACTTGTGCCCCGAGCGGGTCAGCACGCGCTCGGCGTCCTCGAAGGTCAGGTCCCACGGGGCACCTGCGGTGATCCGTGCCGTGAGGGGGCCGGTGCGCAGCACCCCGCCCTCGGCGCCAGCCTCGGCCTCGCCGTGCCCGGTCTCGGCGCCCACCATGTCGAACCCGTCGTCGTGCCGGGTGCCGCGGTGGTGCTCGATCCGTACCCGCACCACGCCGTCGAGCGGGCTCGAGAGGGTCACGGTGAGCAGGGCGCGGTTCAGGGTGTCGCCCCGGCCCCGGATCACCCGGGTGGGGGCGTGGACGACGAGCTGGTCGCCGTCCTGGTCGTGGCGGGCGTCGATGTCGTAGGCCTGCGCCGCGTACTGGGCGTCGACGCCGGGACGTGTGTGCCAGAACCCGTCGGTGAACTTCATTACTTGACCGCTCCTGCCGTGATGCCCCGGGTGAGGGTGCGCTGGAAGATGAGGAAGAAGACGAGGGTGGGGATCAGCCCGAGCAGGGCCGAGCCGCTGGTCGTGGTGACATCCATGATCCGGTCGCCCTGCAGCGCCGTGATGGCCACGGGCACCGTCTGGTTGGCGTTGGAGACCAGGAAGGTCAGCGGGATGAGGAACTCGTTCCACGTCCAGATGAAGAAGAAGATGAGCAGCACCGAGAGGGTGGGCCGCGAGATCGGGTAGACGACCCGCCACAGGATCCGCCACCGGCCGGCCCCGTCGATCGAGGCGGCCTCGAGCAGCTCCTTGGGGAAGGTGCTGTAGACCGAGGCCAGCAGGTAGGTGCCGAAGGCGCTCTGGATGACCGTGAAGATGATGATGACGGCCCAGACGTTGTCGTACAGGCCCACCTCACGGAACATGAAGTACAAGGGGTACAGCAGCACCTCCTGCGGGAGCATGTTCGCGAGCAGGATCAGCACCACGATCCACAGCCGTCCCTTGACCCGACCGATGCCCAGGGCGAAGGCGTTGAACATCGAGATGAGCACCGCCAGGACGGCGACCATCCCCGAGATGAAGACGCTGTTCCACACCTTCTCGGGGAAGTTCACGCGTTCCCAGAACGCCACCAGGCCGTCGGTGTAGAGGCCCGTGGGCAGGGCGAGCGGCCCGCCGGTGCTGTACTCCGCGGGGGACTTGAACGAGTTGATGACGATGAGGAAGAACGGGAAGGCGATGAACAGCCCGATGAGGACCGCGACCGCCAGGACGGCCCAGTCGCCGGCGGACCGGTGCGTCCGGTTGGCGCTCGGTGCGCGTCGCGCGGGTGCTCCTTGACCCTGGCCCGGGGTGCTCGCCCCGTGGCCGGTGACGATCGGCTCGGTAGCCATCAGCCGACCTCCTCACGTCGCTCGAGGCGCGTCTGCACCAGGATGAAGACCACCGCGACGACGGCGATCACCGCCGTCAGGGCGGTGGCGATCGTGGCGCCGTAGCCGACCTGCTGAGCCTGGAAGAACTGGCTGTAGGCGTAGTAGGCCGGGACGATCGTCGAGGTGCCGGGCCCGCCGCCGGTCAGCGCGTAGACCGGGCCGAACACCTTGAGTGCCGCGATGGTGCAGGTGAGGACGACGACGAAGATCTCCGGGCGGATCATCCCGACCGTGATGGCCCCGAAGCGCTGGTACCAGTTGGCGCCGTCGAGCTCGGCGGCCTCGTAGAGCTCGGGGTCCACGCGCTGCAGGGCGGCCATGAAGATGACCACGGGGTAGCCGATCTGGATCCAGACCAGCACGGGCATGATGCTGAGCAGCGCCGTGTCGGGGTCGCCCAGCCAGTTGTTCTGGAGGGCGCCGAGCCCCACCCCGTCGAGGATCGCGTTGAGCGCACCGTTCTGCGGGCGCAGGATCCAGCCGATCACGATGGCCGCGATGACCGAGGGCAGGATCTGCGGCAGGTAGTACGTCGCCCGCAGGAAGCTGGCCATCTTGCCGCCGAACTTCTTGCCCACCAGGTCGAAGAGCAGGGCCGCGAGCACCAGGCCGACGAGGGTGGGCAGCACCACCATGGCGCCGATCATCGCGATCGAGTTCCGGAACGAGGCCCAGAACGTCTCGTCGGCGAAGAGCCGCGCCCAGTTCTCCAGGCCGATCCACTCGGGCGGCCGGATCCCTCGGTAGGAGGTGAAGGTCAGGTACACGTTCCAGACCAGCGGCACGATGATCACCATCGTGAGCATCGCCAGACCGGGCACGAGGTAGATCCAGTAGCTGCGCCGGCTCGTCTTGGGGATGAGGGCCGACGGCGCGCGCCGTCGAGGCGCGGTGGGGGCGAGGGTGCTCGCCATGACGCCACTCCTTGGGTAGGGGAAGGACCGGGGTCGGGTGCCGCCGCGCGGGGCGGCACCCGACCGTGCCCGGTTCAGCAGGTGGTGCTCAGCCGGTGATGTCGGCGACGCCGGCCTCGTACTGCTGCTGGAGCTGGTCCTGCACCGCGCTGGGCTCGAGGGAGCCGTTGATGAGCTCCTGCAGAGCGGCGTTGAGCTCGTCGTAGAAGGTCGACGTCGGCCAGTCCGGGTAGAAGGCGATGCCGTCCCGGTCGTTGAGGGTGTTGAAGTTCTCGATCAGCTCGGCGCTGCGCTCGTCGGTGATGTCCGCGGGGTCGGCGTCGACCGGGACGCCACCGCTGTTGCCCATGAGGGCCTGGATCTCGGGGCGCATGGTGATGTCGATGAACTCTTGGGCGAGCTCGGCGTTCTGCGAGCGCTCGGGGATCACCCACATGTTCCCGGCCGAGCCTGGGGACATCTCGGCCCCGGGGAACAGGAAGGTGCCCCACTCGTAGCCGGTGATCTCGTCGGTGAACCGACCCTGCCACCAGCTGCCCGAGAAGAAGATCGGGTAGGTGCCGTTGATGAAGCCCGTGCCGGCGTCCTCGGCGGTGAGGCCCGTGGCGTCGGTCGAGATGTAGCCGGCGTCGACCCACTCCTTGACGGTCTCTGTCGCGTAGGTGATCTCCTCGCCCTGCCAGTCGACCTCGTCGGTGTAGAGCTGGTAGGCGTCGACCCAGTCGCGGTCGGCCTGGGTCAGGGCGAGCTGGTACCAGAGCTGGCCGGTCGGGTACTCCCCGGCTGCCTGGGCCAAGGGGGTGACGCCCTGCTCGGTGAAGGTGGCGAGCACCTCCTCGAACTCCGCGAGAGTGGTCGGGACCTCGACGCCGGCCTCCTCGAACATGTCGACGTTGTAGTAGACCTGCACGAACTCGCCGTAGGTGGGCACCCCGTACCAGCTGCCCGAGCCCATGATGCCGCGCTCGTCGTACCGGGCCGTGGTCTGCAGGGCTGGGGCGAGCTGCTCGTCCCACCCGTACTCGGCGACGGCGTCGTCCAGGGGCATGAGCAGGCCCTGGCTGGCGAGCAGGCCGGCCGTGGCGTTGCCCTTGTTGTACTCGAGGACGTCGGGGGCCTGGTCGGAGTTGAGCACCTGGCTCGCGGTGGTGCGGATCTGCTCGAAGCTGCGCTCCTCGAACTCGACGGTGGCGCCGGTCTCCTCCTCGAAGACGGCCATGGCCTCCTCCCAGGCCACGCCCATCGCGCTGGTCGGGTTCTCGTAGTGCCACAGGCGCAGGACGTCGCCGCCCGAGCCCGTGTCGTCGCCGTCCGAGCCGCCGCAGCCGGCGAGGACGAGTGCTGCCGCAGCGGTGGCTGCGGCGCCGATCGTGAGCTTTCTGGACTTCATGGTTCTCCTACCTCCTCGTAGGCCGCGGGATCGCGGTCTGACTGCCTGCTGGTCTGACTGTCTAGGCGTCGAAGCGCTTCGACGACGGTCGCGCGTCGGTCCTCTCGTCCTGGTTCGGTGGGGTGCTGGGCTACGGACGCCGAGGCGCGGTCGAGCCGCGGTCGACGTAGGTCGGGGGGATCAGCTCGACGCGGGGGTCGACCGTCCCGGTGATCTGGGCGATGGTGAGCTCGACGGCCCGCGAGCAGCTCTCCGCAGGGATCAGCGGGATCACGTCGAGCGGAGGGGTGAAGGTCGAGGTGTCGAAGGTCGACGCCGCAGAGATCACCGACACGTCCTGCGGGACGCGCAGCCCCGCCTCGCAGAGCACGTCCAGGGCGCGCATCTGGATCGTGTCCTCACAGTGCATCACCAGGCCGGTGAGGTCGCGGTCCGGCCCGAGGATCTCCGCGACGGCCTCGCGGACGCCGGCGATGGTGCGCTCAGGGGCGCCCAGACGGACCTCGAGATCACGTTCGGCGGCGCGGGCGACGAAGGCCTCCCGGAAGCGCAGCGGGAAGTTCGACCCGCGCGCGTAGACCGACGGCGGGTGGCCCAGCAGCCCGACGACGCGGTGCCCCCCGTCGGCCAGACGATCCACGGCGAGGCGTGCCGCAGCCTCGAAGTCGAGGTCGACGCACACGAGACCGTCGGTGTCGGCGGGGATCCCGACCAGGGCCGCCGGGACGTCCAGCGAACGGACGAGCTCGGCCCGCTCGTCCTCGGCCAGGACGTCCAGGACGATCACGCCGTCGACCAGGCGGCTGGACGTGACACGGTGCAGCCCGCCCGTCGCCTCGTCCTGGGTGAGGAGGAGCACGTCGTAGTCGTAGGCCCGTGCGGCGGTGGCGGCCGCGAGGACGAAGGCCATGTGCGCGGGGGTGTAGGTGTCAGGTCGCAGCGGCTCGGTCACCGCGAGGATGTAGGTGCGCCGGCCGGCGAGGGCGCGGGCCCCGGCGTTGGGCTGGTACTGGAGCTCGAGGATCGCGGACTCGATGCGCTGACGGGTCTTCTCGCCGATGGGGCGCTTGCCGCTCAGGGCGTAGGAGACCGTGCTGATGGACACCCCGGCGACGCGGGCGACGTCGTTGATCGTGGCGGCCATGCGGACTCCGATGTCGTAGAAGCGCTTCGATGCGGTTCGTCGGGGAGACTACGCCGCGTCCGTGACGGGACGCAAGGGCCGACGAGGGGCGAGTAGCCTGCCTGCCATGGCGCACGTCGACGACCAGGGCCGCACCGAGCCACCCGCGTCCGCGGGGGAGGGCGAGACCCTGCTCGGGTTCCTGGACTTCCACCGGCAGACCCTCGAGTGGAAGACCCGAGACCTGGATGCTGCCGGGCTCGCCATCACGGTCGGTCCCTCGACGATGACCCTTGGCGGCCTCCTCAAGCACCTGGCCTACGTCGAGGACAGCTGGTTCGGCGAGGCGCTCCTCGGCCGGGAGCCGAACCCTCCGTGGGACACCGTCGACTGGTCCCAGGACGTCGACTGGGACTGGCACTCGGCCGCGGAGGACTCCCCGCAGGAGCTGCGCTCGCTGTGGTCCGCCGCCGTCGGACGGTCGACTGCGGCCGTCGCCCAGGCCATGGCGCAGGGAGGCCTGGACCGCCCGGCGAAGCGCTCGTGGAGCGACGGTCGGACGCCGAGCCTGCGGTGGATCCTCGTGCACATGATCGAGGAGTACGCCCGGCACAACGGCCACGCCGATGTGTTGCGCGAGGCCGTCGATGGCCAGGTCGGCGAGTGAGCCGCGGGGTCCGGAGTCCGTTCCGCTGACAGCAGATCGGCCGAACGGTCGCCGCCGGGGAGGGATACCGTCGCCGCATGGACGCCACCGTGACCGATCTCCATCCTCGACGCGGCGAGCGCGCGGCGTGGCGCCATGCGATCGGGCGAAGGCTGCGGGAGGTCCGCCTCGACGCGGGCCTGCGCCTCGTCGACGTCGCCGCAGCGGCCCAGGTCTCGGCGCAGTACCTCTCGGAGGTCGAGCGTGGACGCAAGGAGGCCTCCTCGGAGGTGCTCGGTGCCGTGACGCGGGCGCTCGGGATGACCCTGGTGGACCTCGCCGGTGGCCTGGCGCGGGACCTGGCACGTGCCGCGGACGCGCCGGTACTCCTCGCCGCCTGACGCTCAGCGTCCTCGGCCCTCCGCCACGCGTCCCTGCACCACGTGGTCGGCCACGCCGTAGGCGACGGCCTGCCCGGCCGTCAGCACCAGGTCGCGGTCGGTGTCCCGCCGGAGGGCGCCGGGCTCCTTGCCCGTGTGATGTGCCAGGACCCCCTCGAGCTCCGCGCGCAGCCGTGCGACCTCCTCGGCGGCGACGATGAGGTCGGGCAGGGCGCCGCGCCCCTCGGCCGACGGCTGGTGCAGCACCACGCGCCCGTGGGCGAGGATCGCTCGGCGTCCGGGCGTGCCGCCCGCGAGCAGCAGGGCCGCGGGGCCGATGGCCTGGCCCACGCAGGTCGTGGTGACCGGGGGTCGCACGTACTGCATCGCGTCGTAGACGGCCAGGGCCGCCGAGGCCGAGCCCCCGGGGGAGTTGATGTAGAGGGAGATGGGCGCGTCGGGGTTCTCCGACTCCAGGTGCAGCAGCTGGGCGACGAGCACGTTCGCGACGCCGTCGTCGATCTCGGTGCCCAGGTAGACGATGCGCTCGGAGAGCAGGCGGCTGAACACGTCGACCACCCGCTCGCCCCCGCCCGCGCGGCGTTCCACCACGGAGGGGATCGTGTACTGGCTCATGCTGCGAACCCTCCTGCCTGGACACGCCCGGACGTGCCCGTCGGGGCCACCGACCTCAGGTCGGTCAGGACGTGATCCACGAAGCCGTACTCCCGGGCCTCCTCGGCGGTGAACCACCGGTCGCGGGCCGAGTCCGCGAGCACCGTCGCGACCGGCTGCCCGGTGTGCTGCGCGACGAGCCCGATCACGGTGTCGCGGGTGTGGCGCAGGTCCTCGGCCTGCAGCTCGATGTCCGCCGCCGTGCCCCCGATGCCCGAGGAGCCCTGGTGCAGCAGCACCCTGGAGTGGGTCAGCGCGTAGCGCTTGCCCGTGGTGCCGGCCGAGAGCAGGAACTGGCCGGCGCTCGCGGCCCAACCCATCGCGAGGGTCGCGACGTCGTTCGGGATCAGGCGCATCACGTCGTGGATCGCGAGCATCGCCGGCACCGAGCCGCCGGGGGAGTTGATCCACAGGTTGATGTCACGGCGCGGGTCCTCGGCCGAGAGCAGCAGGAGCTGCGCGCACAGCCGGTTGCCCGAGGTCTCGTCCAGGGCCGTGCCCAGCACGATGGTGCGTTGGTGCAGGAGGCGGGCGGCGAGCTCGTCGTCCAGGGGGCGGGGGGTGGGTGTCTGGGCCATGGACCGATCCTGGGTGGTTCCCCTCGCGGCCGGCCGCCGACGCTGCCGCCAGCGGATCAGCCCAGGGCAGCGCAGGTCCGCGGACGGCGGCACACTGGTCCCACCCCAGCAGCCGGAGGCCCCCGTGCCGATCACCCAGCGCATCATCCCGATCAACCGTCGCGTGCTCAACCCCCTGATGCTGCGGCTCACCGGCCACGGCTCGTTGGTCGACCTCGAGCACGTCGGTCGCCGCTCGGGGACGGTGCGCCACACCCCGCTCCTGGCCTTCCGCGCAGGTGGCACGGTCACGATCGCCCTGACCTACGGGCCCGACGTCGAGTGGTTGGCCAACCTGCGGGCCGCGGGCGGCGGGCGCATGCTCATGCGCGGGGAGATCTTGGCTCTCGGCCTGCCGTCGGAGCTCGGTACGAGCGCGGGCCTGGCGCGCGTCCCGCCGCCGGTGCGGGTCGTGCTGCGCTGGCCGGTCCGGTGCCGCGACTTCGTCGAGCTGCCGGTCAGGTCAGCGCGGCCGACGGCCACCGCCGGATGACAGGCACTGCCCGCTGACCGTCACCGCGGGCGCACCGCGGCGGCCGCGGCCTCGAGCACGGCGCTGGGGCTGTCGGGCGGTCCGGCGAGCCCTCGCCCCGTGAGCAGCACCACGACGAGGTCGCAAGTCGG
>NZ_JALPKN010000078.1 GCF_023630195.1 Actinotalea sp. C106
CTGAGCGCCGTGCCCCCCGAGCCGACCTCGGTCGCGAGACCGGCCGGCAGGCCGTCGACCCACTCCCACGCGTCGACGGCCTCCAGGGCGCGGCGCAGCTCCCCGTCCTCGGCCTCGGGGCGGGCCAGCCGCAGGTTCTGCTCGACGGTCCCGACGAAGACGTGGTGCTCCTGGGTGACCAGGGCGACGTGGCCGCGCAGCTCCTCGAGGGGGAGGTCGACCAGGCGGGCGCCGCCCACCGTGACCTGACCGCCGGTGGGCGGGTGGATGCCCGCGAGCATCCGGCCGAGGGTCGACTTGCCCGCCCCGGAGGGCCCGACGACGGCGAGCCTCTCGCCCACGCCGAGGTCGAGATCGATGCCGTGCAGGACGTCCTGCCCCGGACGGTAGGCGTAGCGCACCCCCTGGGCCTCGACGTGCTCGCCGGTGGGCCGTGCGTCCTCGCGGACGGTCCGGTCCGGGCGCACCGCGTCGACCCCGATGATCCGTGCGAGGGAGGTCGCGCCGACCTGGATCTCGTCGAGCCAGAAGATCAGCTCCCCGATGGGGTGCATGACCTGCAGCGCGTAGAGCGCGATGGTCGTGACGGCCCCGACCGAGACCGACCCGGTCGAGACGAGGTAGGTGCCCCAGACCACGACCGCGGCGACGGGCAGGATGAAGGAGAGGTCGACCCCGGGGAACAGCACGGTGCGCAGCCACAGGGTGTACCGCTCCGCGCGGAAGGCTGTGCGCAGGTCGTCGTCGACGCGGGCGCGTCGGCGGGCGCCGAGTCGCAGGGCGTCGATGGTCCGCGCCCCCTCGACCGTCTCGGTGATGGTCCCGTTGAGGGTCGCGTACGCCGCTGACTCGCGCAGGTAGCCCTGCGCCGCGCGACGCAGGTACCACCGGGTCGTGACGAGCAGCAGCGGGAGCCCGACCAGCATGGCCGCGGCCACCTGCCAGCTGACCACGACCGCCGCCACCAGGGTCAGCGTGATCGTCGCGGAGGTCACCAGGACCCGGGGGACGCCGAAGCGGACCGTGTGCTGCACGCGGTCGATGTCGTTCGTGGTGCGCGCGACGAGGTCCCCGGTCCCGGCCTGCTCGACCGTCGACAGGGGCAGCCGGGTGACCGTGCCCAGGAACTGCTCCCGGAGCTCGGCGAAGACGGTCTCGCCCAGCACCATCGCCCCGCGCTGCGCGTAGCGGATCAGGACCGTCTGGGTCAGGACGGCCAGCACCAGGATCCCGACCGCCTGGTCGACGTACCCCGTGGTGGTCCCCTGGGCGACGGCGTCGACCATCCGGCCCAGCAGCCAGGGCCCCGCGAGGCCCGCGGTGGCTGCGAGGACGTGCAGCGCCAAGACCTGGGCGAGGCCCTGGCGGTGGCGCCGCAGGAGGGCGCCGGTGTGCGCGCGCAGCGCACCGCTGTCAGCGACCGGCAGCTGCATGGCGGGCCTCCTTGTCGGTCTGGTGGGCGTGGGCCTCGTCCGAGGCCTGGTCGGTGTCGGCCGCGGCCCGGCTGACGACGGCGCGGTAGCGGGCCGAGACCGTCGGGTCAGGATGGGCGAGCATGCCGCGGTGGGTGCCTTCGGCGACCACCCGGCCCTGCTCGACGAGCACGACCTGGTCGACCTGGTCCAGGACCAGCGGGCTCGCGGTGACCACGACCGTCGTCCGGCCCGCCCGTGCCTGGGCGAGCCGCGTCGCGATCCTCGCCTCGGTGTGGGCGTCGACCGCGCTGGTCGGCTCGACGAGCACGAGGACCTCGGGGTCGGTGAGCAGCGCTCGGGCGAGGGCCAGGCGCTGACGCTGCCCCCCGGACAGGGACCGGCCCTTCTCGGCGACCTCGCCGTCGAGGCCCCCGGGCAGCGAGGTCAGGACGTCGTCGGCGTCGGCCACCTCGAGGGCGGCGAGGAGCTCTCTCTCGAGCCCCGTGCCCCGCACGTCGAGCTCCTCGCGGAGCAGGCCGGTGAACAGGTGCGGGGTGGACTCGGCGACCACCACCCGGCGGCGGACCGCGGCGAGCCCGAGGTCGCTCAGCGGCCGTCCGTCGAGCAGCACCTGGTCGGCGGCCTCCGCGTGCTCGGCCCCGAGCAGCCCGAGACGGGTCGCGATCGTCGCGGTCTCGTCGGGGTCGGCGCTCACCAGGGCCGTCACGTGGTCGGCCGGTGCGGTGAAACCACTGGTCAGATCGGTCATCGTGGTGCCGCCCTCGCCGTCGGCGACAGGGGAGGCCGAGCCCGAGCCGGGTTCGAGGTCGGCGCCGGTGACGGGCACCCGCAGGACCCGCAGGATCTTGCGGACGCCGACCCGGGCCCTGGTCATGCTCTGCACGAACTGGGTCGCGGCGGTCAGGGGCTCGGTGAGGAAGGCCGCGTAGCCGTAGAAGGTGACGAGCTGGCCCGGGGTGATCTCGCCCGTGATCGCCAGGCGCGCGCCGAACCAGACGACCGCCGCGAGGAAGAGCCCGGGCAGCAGGGCCTGCATCGCGTCGAGCAGCGACTGGGTCTGCGCGACCCGGACCCCGGCGCGGCGGACCTTCTGCGACTGCTCCTGGTAGCGCCCCGCGAACACCTCCTCGCCGCCGATCCCGCGCAGGATCCGCAGCCCGGAGACGGTGTCAGCACCGAGGGTCGTCAGACGGCCCGAGGCCTCACGCTGGGCCGCCTGGCGCCGCTGCAGCGGTCGGACCACCAGGGCGAGCACGGCGGCGACCGTGGGCAGGCCGACCAGCACCGCGACCCCGAGGGTCACCGAGCTCGACAGCAGCACGAACGCCACGGCGACGTAGGCCACCACCCCGCCCACGAAGCGCGCGGTGATGAAGTACAGCTCGCCGACGCGCAGCGAGTCCGAGGCGACGGTCGCGACGACCTCACCGGTGGGCAGCTCGGCCGTCACGGCGTCTCCGGTCCGGCTCACGTGGTGGCCCACGAGCTGCGAGGTCCGGAAGGCGGCCCGCAGCCAGTTCTCGACGTCCAGGCGGTGCCCGACGACGTTCGCGACCACCTGCACGAGCCCGACGCCGAGCAGCAGCCCGACCCCGGACCAGAGCTCGCGGGACAGGCCCTGGTCGAGCCCGTCGTCGACCAGCATGCCCAGCACGAGGGGAAGGGCAGCGAGGGAGACCGCGGAGGCGATGCCGACCAGTGCGCTCCCGAGCAGCAGGCCGCCCTGCCGCCGGGCGACCCACCACAGGTAGGCGGCGGCCGAGGTCAGCGGAGGGGTGCCCGGGTCGGGCAGCGGGAGGGAGCGCACGAGGGACAACGGTAGGCCCGCCCACCGACGTCCGGCGACGCCTTTTCGGTGGGGCAGGATGGACCGGACGGTGGTGGAGCGCGACAGCGCCCGAGGCAACGCAGGAGGGCTCGACGTGGCGGGCAAGAGCTGGGTCACCAAGGCGGAGGGCGCCCTGCGCCGCTACCGCGTCATGGCGTGGGTCACCGGGGTGATGCTGCTCGTCCTCGTCGTCGAGATGCTGATCAAGTACGTGCTCGACGCCGGGCCCGAGGTGCTGCGGTGGATCGAGTGGATCCCCTTCGCCCACGGCTGGATCTACGTGGTCTACCTCGTGACCGTGGTCGACCTGTGGTCGACGATGCGGTGGGGCTTCGGCCGCCTCGCGGCGATGGTCCTGGGTGGGGTCGTGCCCGTGATGTCCTTCGTCGTCGAGCGGCGTGTGCACACCGAGGGGCTGGCCCAGGTCGTGGCCGGACGTCCGGCCAAGCGCGCGGTCCCGGTGCGGGACGTCGACAGGCCCCGGACCGGCGGATGAGCACCGGACGCCTGCTGCTCGTCTGGGCCGGAGGGTCGGTCGCGGCTCTGGTGAGCGGGGTGGTCCTGAGTCTCGGGGTCACGCTGCTCGCCCTGTCGGGGGCGATCGACGGCCCCTACCAGCTGGCGGTCGTCCAGGTCGTGCAGGTGACGGCGGGGATCCTCGCGGCTGGCGTCGGGGTGGCGGTCGCGGTCCTGCTGTGGGCCTCGCGTGCCGAGCTCGCCGGTCGGGCGCGCTGGTGGACCTGGCTCGTCGTCGGGCTGCCGGTCGTGCTGGTCACCACGCTGGTCGGCGCCCTCGTCGTCGCCCGCTACGACGTGACGCCGGGCTGGGGCGACGGGGCCCTCCTGGGCCTCGAGCTCCTCCTCACCGGGGTGCTCGCCGTCCTGCTCGGCCGATGGCAGGCCCGCCGCGTCCTCTCACTAGACTCCACGGCGTGACCGACACCTCAGCCCAGCCGGACGCCGCTCAGCCCGACCCGTCAGCGACCGACCATGCCGGCCCCACGGGCCAGACCGAGCACCGGCCCGTGCTGGTCGTCGACTTCGGCGCCCAGTACGCCCAGCTCATCGCGCGTCGGGTGCGCGAGGCCCACGTCTACTCCGAGATCGTCCCGCACACGGCCTCCGTCGAGCAGATGCTGGCCAAGGACCCCGCGGCGATCATCCTCTCGGGAGGGCCCTCGAGCGTGTACGCCGAGGGAGCGCCCTCGGTCGACCCGGCCCTGTTCGAGGCCGAGGTGCCCGTGCTCGGCATCTGCTACGGCTTCCAGGCGATGGCCCAGGCGCTGGGCGGCACGGTCGCGCACACCGGCTCCCGCGAGTACGGCGGCACCCACGTGGACGTGCCTGACGCCGGGGTGCTCCTCACCGGATCGCCCACCGAGCAGTCGGTGTGGATGAGCCACGGGGACGCCGTGCACGCGGCTCCTGAGGGCTTCGAGGTGCTCGCGACCTCGACGGGCTCCCCGGTCGCCGCCTTCGAGGACAGGACGCGTCGGCTCTACGGGATGCAGTGGCACCCCGAGGTCAAGCACTCGCCGCTGGGCCAGCACGCCCTCGAGAACTTCCTGTACCGCGGGGCGGGCCTCGCAGCCGACTGGACCGCTGGCAACGTCGTGGCCGAGCAGGTCGAGCGGGTCCGTGAGCAGGTCGGCGACGCCCGGGTGATCTGCGGGCTCTCCGGCGGGGTGGACTCCGCCGTCGCTGCGGCGCTGGTCCAGCGCGCCGTCGGCGATCAGCTGACCTGCGTCTTCGTGGACCACGGCCTGCTGCGTGCGGGCGAGGCCGAGCAGGTCGAGACGGACTTCGTGGCGGCCACGGGGGTGCAGCTCAAGGTCGTCGACGCTCGCGAGCAGTTCCTCGTCGCGCTGGCGGGGGTCACCGACCCCGAGACGAAGCGCAAGATCATCGGTCGTGAGTTCATCCGCACCTTCGAGGCGGCAGCCCGTGAGGTCGTCGCCGAGGGCGGTGACCACGGTGAGGAGGTCCGGTTCCTCGTCCAGGGCACGCTGTACCCGGACGTCGTGGAGTCGGGCGGCGGCGAGGGCGCCGCGAACATCAAGTCCCACCACAACGTGGGCGGGCTGCCCGACGACCTGCAGTTCGAGCTCGTCGAGCCGCTGCGGACCCTGTTCAAGGACGAGGTCCGCGCGGTGGGTCTCGAGCTCGGGCTGCCCGACGCGATCGTGTGGCGACAGCCCTTCCCCGGCCCGGGGCTGGGCATCCGCATCATCGGCGAGGTGACCGCGGAGCGCCTCGAGGTGCTGCGCGCCGCCGACGCGATCGCCCGCGAGGAGCTGACGCGCGCCGGCCTGGACCGGCAGATCTGGCAGTGCCCGGTCGTGCTGCTCGCCGACGTCCGTTCGGTGGGCGTCCAGGGGGACGGCCGCACCTACGGTCACCCGGTGGTGCTGCGACCGGTCAGCTCGGAGGACGCCATGACGGCGGACTGGTCACGGGTCCCGTACGAGGTGCTCGCCACCATCTCGACGCGCATCACCAACGAGGTGCCCGAGGTGAACCGGGTCGCCCTCGACGTCACGAGCAAGCCCCCGGGCACCATCGAGTGGGAGTAGTCCCGCCCGTTCGGCGGCTCGTGCTTCCCAGCCGGTGACGGCTCAGCCGTCCGCAGCCGGTGCCGGCTCAGCGGGGGGCGGGTCCGGACGTCGGCGCCCGCTGGGCTCGCTTGGCGGCGTACATGTGACCGTCGGCCCTGGAGAGGAGCTGGCTCGCTCTCGCATCCTCCCCGCGACGCACCGAGGCGCTTCCCACGCTGGCGCGCACCGAGGCGAGGATGCCGTGGGTGTGGATCGGGTCGGCGAGGGCCTGGCGGATCCGCGCGCGTGCCTCGCCCTCGGTCAGGTCGGGGTCGCCCTCGACGACGACGACGAACTCGTCCCCGCCGAACCGGGCGACGAGGTCACGGGCCCGCAGGGCGCCACGCAACCGGCTGCTCGCGATGGCGAGCAGCCCGTCACCCACGTGGTGACCGTGCTCGTCGTTGACGGCCTTGAAGCCGTCGAGGTCGCAGAAGAGGACCACGAGCCCGGCGCTGCTCCCTGACCGCACCCGGCCGAGCGCGGTCTCCAGGTGCTCGTCGAGGGCGCGGCGGTTGGGCAGCCCGGTGAGCTGGTCGTGGCTCGCGAGGTGGGCGAGCTTGTGCTCGGCCTCGGCGTGCAGCCGGGCGAGCTGACCGATCCGCAGGATGACGAGCGGGACCAGGGCCACGCTCGCGGTGGTGAGCAGCACCCAGTCCACCGGCTGGCCCAGAGCCTCGGCTGCGCCGGCGAGCAGGGGGTTGAGGGCCAGCACGACGCCGAGGAACACCAGACGTCCCGAGGTCAGCCGACCGGGACGGCGGTGCACCTGGGGGTCGGCGAGGTGGGTGTGCGAGGGATGTGCCGCCGAGGCGCCCAGCGCGAGGTACGCCACGATCCACCCGAGACCGATCCACCAGGCCGAGGCACCGGTGCCGGGGTCCTCGGTCATGACGCCGGTCGCGTTCCCGGCAAGGGTCAGGGTCACGGCGAGGAGCAGGTACACCAGCGCCGGCCGAGCGAGGTGGTTGGTCGCGGTAGCCCGTACCACCGCCCCGGTGATCCCGCTGACGAGCAGGATGATCATGAGGCGGTACAGGCGTACACCCGGTGGCGCGTCCAGGGCGACCAGGGCCGGGTGCAGCAGGAAGGCCCAGACCAGGCTCGCGGCCCCGAGGGCGATGATCACGGCGTCGATGACCCCGCCGACGTCGCGGCGCGCGTAGGGGAAGGCGATGAGGATGCTCGCCACGAGCAGGCCCAGGTAGCCGAGCGGCAGGGTGAGCAGCGGGCCGACGCCCGTCGCGGCGGGCTTGCCCTCGATGCCCACCTGGACCAGGGACTGCACGTTGTGCGCGGTGAGAGCCACGAGCGCCGCCACGACGAACCACCAGGGACCAGGACGCGAGACCCGTCGCCGGAGCAGCCGGACGGTCAGCACCCCCGCGGCCAGGGCAGAGGACAGCACCACGGTGGCGCGTCGCGGTACGCCGTCCGTCAGGACGAAAGCCAGGCACAGGCTGGCGGCGAGCACGACGAAGCCCAGGTTCACACCTGTCGAGCCACGGTGCTGCACACGTCTCCCATCGGCGCGTCGAGGTCCTCGGCAAGGGATTGTGTCCCACGAGCCCGCCGGAGGCCGGGGGGACCGGTCAGCCTGTGGACGGCTCCTCGAGGGCCGTGGCTGTGCGCAACCGCCGTCGGGCCGCCTTGCGCTCGTACATGGTCGCGTCCGCCGCGGACAGGGCCTCCTCGGCGGTGGTGCCGGCCCCCGGGGCGACCTGCACCGCCCCCACGCTCGCCGCCCCGTGCACGACGTGGTCCCCGAGGAGCACCGGGTCGTCGAGGGCCGAGGCCAGTCGGGGCAGGACGGTCTCGACGAGGACCTCGGGCTCGCCCTCCATGACGACGACGAACTCGTCACCGCCGAACCTGCCGAGCAGGTCCTCCGGGCGCAGGGCCTCGCGGAGGCGGTCGGCGACCACGACCAGGAGCTGGTCCCCCGCACGGTGCCCGAGGGTGTCGTTGACCTCCTTGAAGTCGTCGAGGTCGAGGAAGGCGACCACGGTGCCCCGGGTCGTCCCCGCGGCTGCGCGGGCCAGCGCCTCCTGGACCCGGGCGTCGATCACGCGACGGTTGGGCAGCCCGGTGAGCTCGTCGTGGGTCGCGAGGTGGGCGAGCTGGTCCTCGGCCTCGGCGTGCCACCGGGCGAGCTGGGCGAGGCGGGCCACGACCAGGGGGACGAGCACCAGGTTCGCCGCGATGATCAGCCGAGGGTCCGTCCCGAGCTGCCGCACCTCCTCGATGCCGAGCAGGACCGGGCAGACGGCGAGCGCGGCACCGAGGGCCAGCAGGCGCACCACCGTCAGGCGGCCCGGCCGGCTCTCGTCAGGGGCCAGGGCGGCAGCGGCCGGGTGCAGCACCCCGGCGGCCCCCGCCCCGTAGGCGACGATCCAGAACGCGCCTGCCCAGGTCGACCCCGTCGGGGCGTCGGCGGTCATGGTGAGGTCGCGCGTGAGGGTCCCGAGCAGGATCGCGACGACGACGACGAGGGCGTAGACGAGGAAGGGGCGGCGCGAGCGGGCGAGGTACGCGGCACGGGCCACGGCGCCGGCGACCGCGCTCACCGCCACGAGGACCGCCATGGTCCGCACGCGGACGAAGGTCGGGATCTCAGGGTCCAGGTGCGGCTCGACGACCAGCACCCACAGCAGGAGGGCGAGGCTGAGGGCGATGATCGTGGCGTCGACCACCGTGCCTCCGTCGCGCTGCACCGGTCGGCGCACCAGCAGGGCCATGCCCGCGACCAGCAGGAGGTAGCCGACCGGGAGGCCCAGGGTCGCGAGCGGGCTCGTGGGCGGCTGGGCACCCAGGAGGTGGTGCTCGACCATCCACCCGGCGCTGTAGACGCAGAGGACGACCAGCCCGGCGAGGACCAGGAACCACGGGGGCCGGTCGGCCGGGGCCGCACGCCGCAGTCGTACCGTGACGGCTGCCGTCGGCAGGAGGCAGGTCAGCGTCGTGGCGAGGTCCCGCGCGGCTCCTTCGAGCGCGAGGAATGCCACGAGGAAGGCGGCGGTGACGAGGACGAAACCCCGGTGGGTGCTCGACCCCGAGGTCGCCCGGGGCGCGGACGGCCCGACGGCCGGCCGCGTCGGCTCCGGCGGGGCCGGACGGGGGACACGCGTCACGAAGACCCCATCGTCAGACGAGGGCGTTGTGCGAGTGGTTCGCGCCGTTCTCATCCGCTGTGCGCCTCTCCCGCGCGCGTCCTGCGTCCCCGGGCGGGGTCTAGCCTGACCCGGTGCTGATCTTCCACGTCTCGGACTGCTACGCGCCGCGCACCGGGGGGATCGAGTCCCAGGTGCGCGACCTGGCGCGGGCCCAGGTGCGGGCGGGGCACGAGGTCCACGTCCTGACCGCGACCGTCGGGCCCTCTGGGGAGCGGGCGGGTGCCGTGCAGGTCGACGACCGCGTGCAGGTGCACCGTCTGGCGACCCGCGCCGCCCTCGGCCTGCCGGTCAACCCGGCCGCTCCACGACGGGTGCGTTCCTTGCTCGCCGAGCACAGCCCCGACGTCGTCCACGTGCACGCGGGGGTGATCTCGCCCTTCGCCTTCGACGGTGCCCGGGTCGCCCTCGCCCGCGGCGTCCCCCTGGCCATCACCTGGCACTGCATGCTCGACGGCGTGACGCCCGCCCTGCGCTCGGTGGTCCGGCGTTCCCGGTGGGCGCAGGCCCCGGCCGCGCTCAGCGCGGTCAGCTCGGCGGCAGCCGGGCGAGTGGGCGAGGCCTTCGAGACGCGCGTCGCCGTGGTGCCCAACGGCATGGACCTCGACCGTTGGACGCCCGGCCCGCTTCACGAGGACCGCACGCTGCGGTGCGTGGCGACGATGCGCCTGGCACCGCGCAAACGTGGCGTCGCGCTGGTGGACGCGGTCGCGGACGCCATGACGCAGCTCGAGCCGGGCAGCCTCACCCTCGACCTCATCGGTGACGGTCCCGAGCGCGCGGCGATCTCCCGACGGGTCGCCCGGCGCGACCTGGGCGCCGTCGTCCGGCTGCGCGGTCGGCTCCCCCGGGAGGAGGTGCGCGAGGCATACCTCTCGGCGGCGGTCTTCCTCGCCCCCGCCGAGCTCGAGGCCTTCGGCATCGCCGCCCTCGAGGCCCGGGCCGCCGGCCTGGTGGTGGTGGCGCGCCGCGGGACAGGGATCGAGGAGTTCGTCACCGACGGCCACGACGGACTCGTGGTGGACGACGACGCCGGGCTGTCCCGGGCGCTCGTGGCCCTCGCGACCCAGACGCCGCTGCTCGACGGGCTGCGCTCGCGGGCACGGGCCGAGGGCCCCGTCTTCGACTGGCAGCACGCCCAGGAGGCGGCCGAGCGCGAGTACGCGCGCGCCGCGGCGCTCCGGCACGGGTCGGCCTGACCCGTTCTCGGCTCCCCGCCTCAGGGACCATCGGCCCACCACGGGGTCGACAGGGCCTGTCAGGCTGGCACCACGAGCTCACGCGAACGGGCTCACCGGACCGGCTGCACCGGTCCGCACCGGAAGCCAGTCCTGGGAAGGGTTCACCACCATGAACGCCACTGTCTCGAACGCCAAGCCCGTCAAGGTCGTCGGCCTCATCGCCATGATCGCCGGCGTCGTCCTGATCATCGCCGGCGCCGCCACCGCCCTGGTGGTCCGCGACCAGCTCGTCGCCGAGAACATCACCCTTGGCGAGGACGCCGCGATGTTCCAGGGCAACGTCGTGGACGGCCCGATCGACGCCTACCTGCAGGCCGAGGTCATCGACATGCACGCCCGCGAGATGGCCGGCGGCCAGACCTACGCCGAGCTCGACCGCGAGGACCCCGTCCGCGCCACCGTCATGAACGGCTCGTTCCTGCGGGCCTCGCTGTTCACCTCGATCATCGCCTTCGGCATCGCGGCCTTCGCCGCCGGCATGGGCATCCTGTTCATCCTGGTCGGCTGGGCCCTGCGCAAGCTGGTCGACACCGCCCCCGTCACCACGGCGAACACCCCGGTCCAGTCCGTCTGACCGGTACCCCTGAGCTGCGTCGCTGCACCGCCCACCCCACCGCAGCGACGCACCCGGCGGCCTCCGCAGCAGAACTCTGCTGCGGAGGCCGCCGTTCTTCGTGCACCCGACTCAGCGTGAGCGGCGTCGGCGTCCGTCGACCACCGAGCCCACCAGCAGCCCGACCCCGGCGACGGCGACCAGGCTGATCACGGCGAGCTCGACGTCGAAGACGGCCCCGGCCGCGATGGCGAGCAGTCCGACGCCGATCGCGGCCAGCACCAGGCCCCACACGACCGTGCCGACGCGCAGGGTGGGCCGGTCAGGCTTCGTCGAGGGGGCCGTCGCGGGGACCGTGGTACCGGCGGTGACCGGGTCGGTGTCGGCGGCGGTGGGGGGGTGCTCGGTCGTGGACTCGGCCCCGCCCGCCTCGTCGGTGGCCGCCGCGGCGGCGGGGAAGGTCTCGGTGTCGGTCTCCCGGGCGGTGCTGTCGTCCGCGGTGCGGGGGGTGGTGTCCATGGGGTCCTCCGGGGCTGTCGGGTCGTGCGGGGCGGTGGCTGCGGGTGGGGTGGGGTGGCTCGGAGCGACGCGGGTGGTGCGTGCTAGGAGCGTTGGGGCGTCAGCCCTCGATGACACGGACGCTCCCGGCGCCGACGGAGATCTCGAGCACCAGCTCGGCCTCGGCCCCCTCCGCGACCGAGTCGGACTCGTAGGTCGAGGTGGTGCCGCCGCCCACACGGGTCGTCGACTGCCCGAGCCAGTCGACCTCGCCGGCGAAGACCTGGACCTCCCCGAGGACGTCACCGCCCTCGGGGACGACGACGGTGACCTGACCCGCGCCGACGTCGACGGTGACCTCGATCGGGTCCCGCGAGGACGGGAGCTCGGTCAGGTCGATCCTGGCCTCGCCCGCACCGAGGGAGTAGCCGGCCTCGGCCTCAGCCACGGTGCGCGGGGTGTGGACGAGGTCGCCGAACGCGGTGCTCGAGCTGTTCCAGGTCCACGACGAGCGTTCGACGGCGCTCAGCGGCAGCAGCACCAGGATCCCGAGGACGGCGAGCGCGCCCAGGGAGCCGCTGGTCCGGCCGCGCAGCCCCGAGATGATGATCGCGAGCCCGGCCAGGACCACGGTCCCGGCCCCTGCCGTGAGCAGGACGGGCCCCGTGAACTCGCCGACGCGCTCGGCGTACATGAGAACCGCGAGGCCGATCAGCCCGAGAGCCACGACCGCACCGACGGCACCGGCTCCGGGGCCGCGCGGTCCGGTGCGCGGCAGCGGGGTCCTCGGCCCGGGAGGGGG
>NZ_JALPKN010000079.1 GCF_023630195.1 Actinotalea sp. C106
TGCACGGGAGACTGTGTGGGAGAGTAGGTCGCCGCCGAACACCTTTTCAGAAAGGGCCACCCCTATGGGGTGGCCCTTTCTGCGTTCGCCGGCAGGTCGCCGCGAGCGGGATGGGCGTGGCGACCGCGCACACGATCCGGATCTCAGGACGTGCGATGTCGTCCTCTTCTCGACGTCAGGGACATCCCGAGGCCACTCGCGGCCATCACCAGGAACGTCGCGACCAGGACCCAGCGCTGGGCCGTCCCTCCCTCGGACGCGACCAGTACAGCCTGGGCGCTCGCCCCGATCAACCCGCACACGAGAACGACCGCCCCGGGCCAGGGGCTCATCGCACCCCGCGGGCCTTCCGGGGGTCTCTCGTCCATGGCCGGAGACGCTACCGGCGTTCGCCCCCTGTTGCGCAGCGACGCCCTCGCGCGGTGGTCGCACACAGATCTTGGCCGAAGCTCCGCAGTCTCGCGCCGTGCACTCGACGGCGCCGGGGTGCGGAGCGGCATCGTGTATCAGGGACGGTGGAGCAGCCAGCTGTTCAGCGGGCCTGCGACGATCAGCGAGCCCGAATGGGCCGGCGCTCGCTGATCGTCGCGCCACCACCAGGTCAGGCTCGTGCCGCTCGGAGAAGGGCGGATCCGGCGCTGAGCAGTGCCTGGGTCACGCGTCTCGGTGGGACGTCCTCCCCTGTCGCCATCGCGCCGTCGCGCAGCATGACGAGCTGCACGGAGACCAGTCCTGCGTGCCGCGCGCCCATCTCGGTGAGCAGGTCGGTCGCGCAGGAGCGCAGCCATGCGCGGTGCTCCTCGGCCGCGACGCGCACCGGGTGCTCCCTCTCCGGGTAGGCGGCGATCGCGTTGAGGAACGGGCAGCCCCGGAACTCAGGACCGCGGGCCTGGGTGCCCACGGCGCGCGCGTAGCGCTCGAGGACGCGAGACGGATCGCCGGGGTGTTGGGAGCGCCACTCGTTCAGGACGTGCCGTTCGGCGTCGGAGACAGTGCGGAGGTAGGCGACGACGAGGTCGTCCTTGCTCGGGTAGTGGCGGTAGAAGGTCGCCTTGGTGACCCCGGCCGCGTCGATCACTGCGTCCGCGCTGACGGCACGCAACCCCTGCCCGTAGAACATCGGGGCGGCGACCTCGAGGATGCGACGCGCCGCCTCGGCCTGCCCGCCGTCGCGGTTCGGGCGGCCAACCACCCGAGGCGAGGCCAGGGCGTTGAGATCGGTGACGATCACCGCGATGCGTCCCCCGCGGCAGTGCGTCGGGCGCGCCAGGTGCGCCAGGCACCTGTCGACCACAGGGCCCAGAGCACGAGGACGGGCTGGAAGGGGAGACGGAGCGCGCGAGCCCGATCGGTGTCGAGCCCGAAGCCGTCGGTGCCCGTCACGTACTGGGAGATGTTGCCCGGGAAGATCGCCACGAAGAAGGCAGCCACGACCCAGCCGACCAACCACCGGTGCTTGCGCGGCGCGAGCGCAAGGGCGGCCGCAAGAGCGATCTCGACCACCCCGGAGGCGAGGACGACGACGTCAGGGTCCAGCGGCACCCACGGCGGCACCTGGGCCTGGAACTCCTCCCGGCTGACCGTCAGGTGCCCGATGCCGGCCGTGGCGAGGGCCGCGGCGAGCGCGAGTCGCCCCACCGTGCGAGGGACAGCGCTCGGCTCGGGACCGGCGGGCGTCGTCCGCCCCGAGGTCGTCGGCGCCGTCGCGTGGTTCGGGGGGAGGGCCATGGAGACTCCATCGGTAGACGGACTAGTTCGTCTACCGTACGTCGGGAGTGCGTCCTCTGGGTGCTGCGTGGAGGAAGCCGTGCTGGGATCAGGCGCAGTAGTCGCAGATCCCTGTGCCGGGGAGCGTCATCGAGCAGGTCGGGCAGAGCTTGGGCGCGGGAGGTGCGGCGGCTGTTGACCGTGCCGGGGAGCGCGGCGTCCGGGGGGCGCGGGTGGCTCGTTGGGGCGCCGGGCGCCGAGCCGTGGCCGGCTCCGTGACCTCGAAGCCGCGCTTGCGCAGGATGGTCACCGCCGCGTCCATGCCTCCGGTGAACTCGTCCGGTGGCGCGAGGCGGCCGGTCGCGAAGCGGTGTGCGACCCCGAGCACTGCCCTCGAGTCGTAGCTCTGTCCCTCGTGGTGCAGGGGGTAGTCCTGCGAGGGTGAGAAGCCGTACGCCTCGAGGAACTCCTCGCCGCCACGGGCGTCGTACTCGGCGAGGGCCTGGAGGACGTGCTGCCTGGATACCGAGGAGAACGTCGCCACGAGCACGAGCCTACGGCCCGACCGCGGGTCCGGCGTCATGCGCGGGCTGGGCAGGCCCCAACGTCCGTCAGCCCTGCTCGCCCTCGGCAAGGTCGGCCCACCATGAGGCGTAGACCGTCGTCTGTGCCATGCGGCGAGTCAGGTCGGGGGCGTCGTCCTCCCACCAGACGGGGCCGCGTTCGCCGAGGGCACGTTTGGCTGCGTCGACCCGAGCTCGGGCTGCTTCACGCGCCTCGGCGTCGTCGGCTCGCATCGCTGCTGCCTTGGCGCGACGGGCGGCCATCAGCTCGCTGGTCAGCCGTTCGCGGTCCCGCGGGTCGAGTGACGGGTCCGCCCGACGCCACAAACGCCCCCGGACCACCAGGTACCTACCGTCCGGGGTGACGAGGGGGGACTGCGGTGGAGTGGCGGCTGAGCCCCTCTGCGCGCCGCAGTCCGTCACCTGGCCTGCTCGTGGGTGCGAGAGCCTGGTACGGCGTGCGTCGACCTCATGCGCCCATGATGCGTCACCGTCACCGTCAGTGCGGCCAGGGGGTGCGCGGTGGATTCGTGCGCGAGGGCTGGAGCCGGTGACCGCCCAGGAAAGGCAGACCGAGAGGACTGTTGCTGTACAGGCCCGGCGCCACCACGCGGACGACGTCCAGGCCTGAGGTCCGCACGTCGGTGGTGGTGAGGTCGACGACCACCGGAGCGATCCCCGATGTCTGCAGCTCCTCACCGGGGCTTCCGGTCTCGACCAGGTCCTCTAGCGGGATGCTGCCACGAGTCGCGGCGTGCAGCTCGGCGTCGAAGGCGTCCTGCACGGCGGGATCGAGGTGCAGCTGCAGGTGGCAGGCGTAGTCGACCACGTCTCGTCGGTCCGCACGGTAGGCAGCCCCGTAGCGACGGTCCTGACGCCACGCCTTCAGAGGACTCCCTGGCTTGCCGCCGGCCCGTCCGAGGCCCGTCGAGGGGTCGTCGTAGTCGGCCAGGACGAGCAGGAGCTGGAGCGCCTCACCCAGCGCCTTGACCGCTGCGTCGATCGCGCCCCCGACACCGACACCCATGCTGAGGTAGCCGGTGGTCGAGTCCTGCACCAGCGCCGCGACGACCGGTACCCCGAACTCCTGGTGGAGCGCGATCCACCGCGTGGTCAACGCGCCCCCCGGACCGCGGCCCATCAGCTCTAGCCAGGGCGGGACCACGAGCGCCAGGACGCCACGCCCGCCGTACCAGGACAGCGTCATCGCGTCGCGTTCCACGACCTCGCGCAGAGCCGCGGCGACAGCGTCCTGTCTCGTCTGGCCAGCTGCCAGCCCTGCCTGGACGATCGGGTTCGTCAAGGGATGGCCAGGGCCTCGGCTCCCGGCGTAGGACGGCCAGACGAGGCTTGCCGGGACCAGGACCTCTTCGCCGGTGCCGAGGTCTGCGCCCCTGGCCCACTCCACCTCGAGGTCGTCGTCGAGGGCCACGGCGGGGAACCCCGGCGAGCGGAGCTGCTCCGTGCTGAAGAGCGCCAGACGGCCGAGGTCCACGACGCGGCGGCCTGATCGGCGCAGCTGGCGCGCCGTCCCGCGCGTGAGCTCTCTGGGCACCGCATTGCCGCAGTACCGCTCGGCTGCCTCGCCGAGGGCCGCGCCGAGGGCTGCAGCCGGGTTACCGATGGCGTAGCCGGCGCCCGCCGGGTCCGACGCCCAGGGTGCGAATCGGGTGGTCTCGCTCAGGGCCGCGGTGACCAGCAGGAAGTCCCGAGGGAAGTGGGAGGGGATCCGCGCCTCGCGCAGTGAACGGACGATGCCCGTGCGGCTGTCGAGCAACCCACGGTGGGGCAACGTCTCCAGGAGCGGCTGGTGGTGCTCCTGGAGGTCCTGAGCGGTGGACCTGGGCATGTTCGCCTCCCTCAGGCCAGCGGTAGCGGAGTCGTGACGAGGTCGGCCTCGGTCAGCGGGCGTTCGACCCACCCGAGGCGGAAGGGCACCTCGTACAACCGCCGTCCGCCGTGCAGGGGGAAGGCGGGCGGGCCGTTGCCGACGAGCTCGGGGGTGATGACGCGGACCACGTGCAGGCCGCATGCGGCGACGTCGGGAGTGGTGAGGTCGACGGCGTAGGCGCCGACCCCGGCCGCGCCGAGGTCGGCCAGGAGCGCGGCGACGACGGCGGAGTCGTCGCGGGTGTCCTGTCGCGCAGGCAGCGGGAGTGCGGCGCTGGGCCGCAGACGTTGCAGCGGGGAGGCCTGCATCCGTGGGTCGAGGTACACCTGGGCGACCGGTGGGAGGTCGGTGAGGCTGCTCCACGGGTGCGCAGCGGCTGGGCTCCAGGCGTCGTCGACGTACTGGCGGTCGGATCGGTGGGGCAGGTAGACGTGTGACTCGACGCGACCGGACCGGACGGCCGCCCAGACGTCGCTGCTCGGGTCGTCGAGGTCGCGTCCCAGCCGGAGACCACCCAGTGCCTCGACGAGAGCCTTGGCGGCGGCGGTCGGGTGGTCGGCCCGGCAGGCAGAACCGAATCCGACCACCCCGGCCGTCTCGTCCTCGACGAGCGCCGCCACCACGGGGGTGGGGAGCTCCCGCGGAACCTCGAGCAGCCGGAGGCGGACCGTCCCCCCGACACCCGGACGTCCTAGGCGCCCCGTGACGCGCCCGCCGTCGTCCCAGGCATGGGTGGGGGCCCCGGAGGCCCACCAGATCCCCGTCGCGTCCCGCTCGAGGAGCTCCTCGAGGGCTGAGCGCAGGGCGGCCGGACGGCTCGTCCCCGTCGCGATGCCCGAGTAGGCCGGTGAGTGTGTGGCGGGCTCGTCGGCACGCGGGCCGTGGAAGTAGTCCAGGTAGGCCAGAGACGCGGGGACGAGCGTCTCGGCGCTGGTGTGCAGGTCGAGCGCCTCGACCCAGGAGACCGGCAGGTCACGCGTGAAGGGGACGAACGGGAAGCCCGGGCTGCGGTACTGGGTCACGGAGTAGAGCGCCAGGCGCATGGGGTCGAGTGCGGCCCCGCCGAGGTCGCGGTGGCTGCGGGCGGTGACGGCGAGCCGCTCGGGTACGGCGTTGCCGCAGTAGCGTTCGATCGCCTCCCCGAGCGCGGCGCCCCGGGCGGCCGCCTGGTCGCCCAGGGAGGCGCCGAAGCCGTAGCTGTCGGCACGCCAGGGCGCGAAGGCGGTGGTCCGCCCGGTCGTGGCGCCCCAGGTCGTCCAGCCGCTCGGCATGTCGGCGCGCGGGGGCGACGGGGCGAGGTCCAGCAGGACGCCGGTGCGGGGGTCCACGAGGTCGTCGATGCTCACTGAGGCTCCCTCGGTGGTCGTGCTGGCGGCAGCTGGGGTGCGACGGGGAGGGTGATGGCTGTGCCCGGGCCGGCATGGATCGTCTGGGATCCCACGACGGTGCAGCTTGACCGCAGACGGTCGGGCCCGGTGCCGAGGTGCCGAGCCAGGTGGGGGACGTCGCTCGAGGTGATCTCGAGCATCAGCCTGCTGCCCGCAGGGAGCCGGACCGAGAGGGGCGTGAGCTCGGTCCGGTGCTGGCCGACACCTGTCCTGGGTGCGGTGGCCGCGCCCGTGGCGAGCTCGATCAGGCGGCCGTCGAGGTCGTGGTGGGCCAGGCGGACGATCCAGTCCGTCCCCTCGGCGGTGGTGCTGGCCGACAGGTCCACCGTCGGTACGCCGTCGATGACGAGGTCGGCGGGCAGGGGGTCGGTGCGGAAGCGTGCCGCGTCCGAGCGAGCGAGGGTGGCACGGCGATCGTGCCCGGGGAGGTAGGAGGGGAACGGATCGAGCGGGTCGTACTGGAAGGGGACCGCCGCCGGCGCCGTCGGCTCCGGCGTCAGGACCCCGCCGTCGCCTGCGTACCACCGCCGCCCCGCCCGGGCAGGAGGCCACTCCTCGGTGGTGACCCAGGTCCCCGTACCCACGCGGAAGACCCGGGCGCGACTGCTCGCCGTCCTGAGCAGCACCTGGCGCACCCAGCTGACCAGCTCAGCCCCCCAGCGCAGCTGGGACGCCGTGCCGTGCTCGAGGACGCCGGTCGACGTCGACCCGGCCATGCCGAGGTCGTGGCCCCATGGCCCGAGGACCAGCTCGCGTGGGGGACGAGGGCACACCTTCGCCCCGGCGCGCGCCCACAGCTGGAGGACCTCAGGCGCGAGCAGGTCGTACCACCCGCCCGCGTGCAGCGTCGCGCAGGTCAGCGACGCCAGCTCGCGCGGCGTCACGGCCTCCGGGGGGTCTCCGTCGTACCCGTGGGTCTCGTGCAGGGCGATCGCGTCGTCCAGGTGAGGGAGCTGGACCCCGGTCCGTGCGCCGATGTCCGCGACCGGGAGGGTCGACAAGAGCTCTGGGTCCTCGCCGAGGACGGTCTCGCGGAGGCCGGCTCGGCTCGTCCGACCGTCTGCTCGCTCCAACCACCAACCGATGTGCTCGCTGAGGCGAAGGATGCCGTTGGGGGTGAACTTCGTCCGGTGCAGCCCGAGCGAGGCGCCCAGGCTGATGACGCCGACGACGGCCTCGGGGCGCTCGACGGCCATCGTCCACGCGGTGTAGCCGGAGTAGGAGCCCCCATAGGCGATGATCCGGCCGTCGCACCATGGCTGGCCCAGGAGGTGGTCGACGAGCGCGGCGCCGTCGGCGCGCTCGCCACGGTAGGGCGTCCAGACGCCGTCGGAGTCGTAGCGGCCACGGACGTCCTGCGCCACGAAGGCGACGCCCGCTGCCCGCCACGCGCGTCCCTCTGCCAGATGGACGCCGCGACCGTAGGCGGTGCGCGTGACCACGGCCGGAACTGGCCACGTCGACTCGGGCGGCAGATGTACGTCCATGGCGAGCCGCAGGCCGTCGTGGCTGGCGATCCTCTGGTTGGCCCAGCTCACGGCAGCGGCAGGACGGGATGGTGGGTGACCTGCAGACGGCCGTGAGCGTCGTGGTCGACCAGGTGCTCGTGGGCGGGGACGGTCGGGGTGCGCCTGCCCCACCAGTGCTGGAGGTCGGCGAGGAGGTGCCCCGCTGCGACCGCCGCGACCGCGTCGGAGGGCTGGGGTGCGGGCGGAGGGGCCGTGGCCGGCGAGCTGAGGTAGGCCCAGTAGCTCTCGAGCTCGTCCGGGGTGGTGCTGGCCGCGAGCCGTCGTCCTCGCCAGTCCCGGTACCGCGGGCCGCCGGGGACCTGCATCGGCCCCACAGCGATCCCCGTGCCCTCCGCGTGGCAGTGGTGCCAGGCGAGACCGGCGTCCGAGCACTGGGCGTCCAGGGCGGCGAACGAGGTGTCAGGGAGCCACTCTGCGCACGTGACGAGGATGTCCCCGCCTCGGCGTGCGAGCTCCTCGACCTCGGGCTCGGTAGGCGCGCGATCCGGAGGGGAGGCCAACCTCGCCGCGTGGCTCGGGGTGGGGTGCCTTTCGATCGGACTGACCATGCCCTCGCCGACGGAGTCGGTGAGCACCTGCGCCCAGGGGCGCACCAGGTGCCTCAGGAGTGCCGCGACGGGTCCCTCGCCCCAGATACCGATCCGTGGTGGCCTCGGCGGCTCCTCGGACGGGTCAGCGAGGACGCCCCTGGTGCGCAGGGCGTCCGCCAGTGCGGACCGCACCTCGGCGGACGCGGTCGTCGGCGAGGTCGTCGCGCCGTGCAGCTCGGGCTGAACCGCGGCCAGCGCGTCGGAGGGACCGAGGAGCCAGGTGAACCGCTCGCCCGGCTCGGCGAGCATCCACCGCTCACCCCCTGAGCTCGGCACGAGGTGCACGCCGACGCGGAGCCGGAGGGGGGTGGCGGGCGGGGAGCTGGACGCGAGAGGACCGCCGGCGAGGGCATGGTCAGTGGGTGTCACGATCGATCAGGTGTTGCGCCTCAGGCGCCGAAGGCGAACGGGTTGTGGACGAGCGCGTTGGTGGTCGGTCCCTGGAGGGCGCTCGAGACCGGCAGCTCGGCAACCGGCTCGAAGGCGAACGGGTTGTGGACGAGCGCGTTGGTGGTCGGTCCCTGGAGCGCGCTGGAGACCGGCAGTTCGGCGACCGGCTGGAACGAGAAATCAGACATGATCTTCCCCTTTCCACATGAGAACGATTCTCACGTGTCCCGCTACGGTAGCTCGACAAGGAGGGGTGCGCCACCCCCTCCGGCCTGCTGGTTGACCCGGGGTCGCGCCGGGCCTACTGTGCGCAAGCGATAATCGTTCTCAAGGGGTCGGGGGTGGGAGGTGATCGACGCCGTCGCTGCACAGTCGGGGGCCGTCGTGCCCGCGCCTCGGTCCCGGGCACGGGTGCTCGGACTCGTCCTGCTCGCGCTGGTCGTCCTCTCAGCTGTGCTTGCGATCAGCGCAGGGGCCGTCCGGATCGCTCCGAGCCAGGTGCTGGCGGTGATGTGGAGCCATGTCGTGGGCCTGCCGACGGGAGGCTCCGCGCCGCACCCGATCCACGACCAGATCGTCTGGTCGGTGCGGGTACCACGCGTGCTGCTGGCCCTCGTCGCCGGTGCGGGACTCGCTGTGGCCGGGACCGTGCTGCAGGCCGTCGTCGGCAACCCGTTGGCCGACCCGTACGTGCTGGGCGTCTCCGCCGGCGCCTCCGCAGGGGCGGTCGCGGTCTTCACGCTGGGCGCCGTGGGGGGTCTCGGGGTCTCGGCAGCCGCCTTCGCCGGCGCGCTGGTCACCCTGGTGCTCGTGCTGCTCCTGGGGCAGCGTGACGGGCGCGTGGACCCGGTGCGGCTGCTGCTGGCTGGTGTTGCGCTCGGCTACCTCTTCCAAGCCGTCACCAGCTACCTGCAGCTGCGCCAGGGCGGAGCGCAGCTGCAGGCGGTGCTCTTCTGGCTGCTCGGGACGCTGTCCGGTGCCCAGTGGAGCTCGCTCGGTCTCCCTGCCCTGATCGTCGTCGCCAGCACGGTGTGGCTCCTGCTGAAGGCTCGTGCCCTCAACGCGTTGGTCCTCGGGGACGAGGTCGCGGCGTCGTTGGGGCTGCGCGTCGGCGCTCTGCGCCTGCAGCTCCTCGTGGTGGCGGCTCTGCTGACCGCGGCGGTGATCGCGGTGGCGGGCGGCATCGGGTTCGTCGGCCTGATCGCCCCGCACGCCGTCCGCCTGGTCATCGGTACCGACCATCGGGCGCTCCTGCCCTTGGCCGCCCTCACCGGAGGCGTGTTCCTGATCCTGGCCGACCTGGTGGGCCGCACCGCGGCGCAACCCGTCGAGCTGCCACTGACCGTGGTGACCGCGCTGGTGGGGGTGCCGTTCTTCCTCGTCCTGCTCCGTCGTCAGGGGCGGACGCTGTGACCTCGCTGGAGGTGCGGGGCCTGCGCGTCGACATCGGCCGCCGCACCATCGTCGACGACGTCAGCTTCGCGTGCGCCCCGGGGACGGTGACCGGCATCGTCGGTCCCAACGGCAGTGGCAAGTCCACGGTGTGCCGGGTCGTCTACCGGGCGCTGCGCCCTGCCGCCGGCAGCGTTCTCGTCGGCGGGCGCGACGTCCACCGAGACCTGTCCGCGCGCGAGGCCGCCCAGCGCGTCGCCGCGATGGTGCAGGACGGGTTCCTCGCCGTGGACGCCAGGGTGCACGAGGCGGTGATGGTGGGGCGCACACCGCACTTCGGGCGGCTGGGCCGCGCGTCGCACCACGACACCGACGTGGTCGCCCACGCCTTGGACCGGGTCGGTGCGGGGCACCTACGCGCTCGCCTCTTCACCGCGTTGTCCGGGGGCGAGAAGCAGCGCGTCCTGCTCGCCCGCGCGATCGCCCAGCAGGCAGACCTCCTGGTCCTGGACGAACCCACCAACCACCTCGACATCGCGGGCCAGCTGGAGCTGCTGGACCTCGTGACCCACCTCCCGGTGACGGTGGTCACCGTCCTGCACGACCTCAACCTCGCCGCAGCGGCCTGCGACCACCTGGTGGTGATGGCCGACGGCCGGCTCGTCGCCCAGGGCGCCCCGGAGGAGGTGCTCACGAGCGACCTGCTGCGCGAGGTCTTCGAGGTGCACGCGCACTGCGGGACCAACCCGCTCACCGGCAGGGCCCAGCTCAGCTTCGCCCCGCGCTCCGCCCGCCCCACCAGCCCTTCGATAGCACTGGAGTCCCTATGACGACCTGTCACCCGACCTCACGCCCGACGACGCGCCCGACGACGCGCCAGCTGGCCCGCTGGGCGACGCCCGCCGCGGCGGTGCTGCTGCTCTCCGCCTGCACCTCGACCGATGCGACCACGCCGACGACCTCGGAGGTGGACGGTGCCGAGGTGACCGCCGAGCAGGTCAGCGTGCAGAACTGCGGGCGCACCGTGACGCTGGACGAACCTGCCCAGCGCATCGTGTCCGGGTGGACCACCTCGACCGAGGTGCTCCTCGCGGTCGACCAGGGAGACCGCCTGGTGGGGCAGTACAACTCCTCCAACGGGACCCCGTCGGAGGAGTACGCCGACGCGTTCGCCGAGATCCCCGTCCTGAGCGCCACGGCCCTGAGCCGGGAGCAGCTCGCCGCCGCCCAGCCCGACCTCATCTGGGCCGACGGCGAGTACCTCTTCGACGGCTCCCAGCTGCCGACCATCGACGAGCTCGCCTCTCAGGGCACCCAGGTGCTCGTGCTGTCGGGCTTCTGCGGTGACGACGCGACGGCGGCGACCGTCGAGGACGTCTTCACCGACCTGGACGCGATCGGCACGCTGCTCGGCGAGAGCTCCGCTACCGAGGTGCTCGCCGACCAGCTGCGCGAGCGCCTGCAGGCTGTCGAGACGCGGATCGCGGACCAGCCCGAGTCACCGCTGGTCTTCCTCGCCGACTACGAGGGCGTCCTGTACACGTACGACGGCGTCTACACCGACATCGCCGAGAAGGCCGGCGGGCACAACCTCTACGCCGGCGAGCTGCCCCCGGGGCAGTACTACAGCGAGATCTCCCGCGAGGACGTCCTGACCCGGGACCCGGGCACGATCGTCCTCCTGACCGGCCCGGGCGCCGACACCGAGGCTGCCGTGGCTGGGCTGTCCGAGCTGCTGCCGGGAGTCACGGCCGTGAGCGAGGGTCGCGTGGTGACCATGCCGGAGAGCGACTCGACCAACCTGCGGGTCGTCGACGGCGTGGAGCGACTGAGCCAGGCCCTGCACCCGTGACCCCGGCCTGAGCGGCGCCTGTGAGCAGGTTCGGGCTCTTCGTCGTCAGCCGCGCGGTGTCCTGGGTCGGCAACGCGCTGACCTTGGTCACCTTGCCGGTCCTGGTGTACCAGAGGACTGGGGACCCACTGATCACGGGGCTGCTGGCCGCCTTCGAGGGACTGCCCTACCTGCTGCTGGGTCTGCCCGCCGGCGCCCTGGTCGACCGGTGGGGTGCTCGGGTCACCATGCTGACGACCACCGCGCTCAGTGCCGTGGCCATGGCGAGCATTCCCGTGGCCGACCACCTCGGGGTGCTCAGCACCACTCAGCTGCTGCTCGTGGCCCTCGCGACCTCGAGCTGCTTCGTGTTCTTCGACGCGGGCAGCTTCGGTGCCGTCCCGGCCCTTGTGGGTCGGGCCGGCATCGGTCCGGCGATGGCGAAGCTCTCCGGTGTGAGCACGGTGATCGGGCTCGCAGGCCCTGCGGCCGCCGGCGTCCTGCTCGTGGTGCTCGCGCCGGTGACGCTGATCGCCGTGGACGCGGCGACGTACGTGCTCTCGCTGCTGCTGCTGCTCCCGGTGCGCTGGGCCGAGGCGCGGTCGGGCCCGGGGCGGGGGGCGCTCGCCGACATCGCCGAGGGGCTGCGGTACCTCTGGCAGCAAGACGTGATCAGGATCCTCACCCTGATCGGCACGGCCGGGAGCCTCGCCGGCGGCGCCGTCACCGGCCTGCTCATCGTCCTGGCGAGCCAGCGCCACGGCCTCGGGCCGGGCGAGGCGGCCCTGGGACTGCTCTACGCCGCCGGGCCCGCCG
>NZ_JALPKN010000007.1 GCF_023630195.1 Actinotalea sp. C106
GCGGGGCGCGGGGCGCGGGGCGCGGCCGAGCTTGCGGTGTGCGTAGCGCCCGATCCCCGCCGGGCTGCCCCATGGCGACGTCGGCCAGCTCGTGCGCCAGCCGTCAGGACTGGTAAGAGGCGTTCTCGGGCCACTCGCCGGTCGTCGACCGGAGGTGCAGGGCGCGGCCGACGATGGTCGCGGCGAAGTGCGGCCGGTCCTCGCGCCCTTCCATCCGCCAGGCCTCGGGGTCGGCCATGGGGATGATCACGATGCCCCGCTCGGGGCCGTCCTCGGTCACGCCGACGTCGTACCGGGCTGCGCCCTCGTCCACCGACACGAGCAGGCCGAACGCCTGTGCTGCCATCAGTCGCCTCTAAGAAGCGTGAAGTGCGCGAAGCAGCGACGGCCCAGGCCGTCGGGATGCGCGGCCCTACACATCGCCATCCAGTTCGAAGTGCGCCGCCAAGCGCTCGAGCGTGAATTGCTGCCGGAGCTTGCAGGCACTGTTCTGGTTGGCGAACATCCCCTTCTCCCAGTACGCCTCATCAATGCCCACTGCCCGGATCCACCGGACGGGCACCACGTACTCAGCGTTCTCGTCGTCCACGTCGCGCGGATCGTCGACGTGCCTGTACGCGGCTTCCAGGTGGAGACCAGCGAGCTTGGTCCACGTCCCGTCGATCCAGACCTCGGCGGCGTCGAAGCGCTCCGCCGGCCGCAATGTCTCTCCGACCGCGACGTAGCCGGCTTTCGGAACGTGCACGAAGACCCGCGCGCCGACCGGCAGGGCGCGGAGCGTGTTGGAGAACCACTGTCCACCGCCGGCGGAGACAAAGCCGTAGCGAAGGCCGTCCGCCCAGCTGCGGCCGAGGCTGTCGCCGAACGAGACGAACCAGTCCTTGCCGTTCCAGTCGGCTCTCTTGCTGACCCGTCGGCCCGGCGCGCTGTCGGCATCCTCACCGGAGATCAGCCAGCTCCGGGCGAGATAGCTGCGGTCCTCGTCCTGCATGAAGGAGAAGAAGACGGCGTTGATGGGCACGCCGAACCCGGCCAAGTACTCGATGATCCGCTCGGAGCTCGAGTCCAGCCCCGTGGCGACGACCGTCAGACGTTGGTCACTGTTGAGCTCGTCCGGAGGTGCGGTCTGGAACGCTCCCTCGAAGGCGACCTCGAACGGTCCGCGGGAACCGAGGTGGTCGTTGGCCATGGCGATGACCTCGTCCCGGCCGAGCGTCGTGACCCACGAGCCGTAGTCGAGGACCTGGGCGACAACGTCGCGCGGAGTGCGGTCGCGCTTGAGCTCGAGGACGTGCAGGTTCGCCTCGTCGTCGATCGCGATCAGGTCGATGTACTTGCCGTGGGGTGTCCGCACCTGGCGCCCGATCACCAGCAGGCGATGGCCCAGGAGGGTTGGGTCCTGCTCCAGGAAGTCCTCTAGCGTGCGCTCGGAAGGGAGCATGGCCGAGGTGAGCCTCCTCGGGACGCCCTCGTCGATGCGCCACATCCCCATCTCTACGGGCACGTGATGCCCCTCCTTGCCTCATGATCAGTATCGAGCGTGGCACTACTCCTTGAACGGTGCTGACGCCCGGTACTGCTCTGTCGGGAACCGCACCCGCGCGGCCGCCTGCTTCGACCGCGCAGCCTCCATGACGTCCACCCCGAGAACATCGGCCAGGCGCAATAGGTAGAGCAGCACGTCAGCAATCTCCTCACCAGCACGCGCATGCCGCCCAGGCTCGGCGAACTGGTCGACGGCGCGGTCCGCGGGCACCCACTGGAACAGCTCGGCCAGCTCCCCGACCTCACCCACCAGCGCGAGGATTAACGACTTTGGGTCCTGGAACTGCCCCCAGTCCCGCTCGTCGGAGAACTCGCGCATGAGCCGGGTCAGCTCATCGAGCTGAGGCTCAGGCTGGGCGTCGTCCGCGTGGTCCACGCCGTCACTCTGACACAGCGGCCCAGGCGGCAGAGCGGACGCGTGCCCTCCCCGATCGGCCCGCTCACGCACGCTAAGGTCGCCGGGAAAGCGGTACCGACGGACTTCCACGTGGCCCAGCGGCCACACCGGACATGTCCCCCTCCGCACGATCCTTCGTGCTGCCAGGGGAACGTCGGTGCAACCAATTCGGTGGAGCGGTCAGTCGCTCGCCATCATGTGCGACGGCGACGCCTCCGAGGTCGAACGCCGGCTCGCCGAGCACTTCGTGAGCAACGGGATGGGCCGACCAGGGCCGGGTGAGCGCCGCTCGTGGCGCAACAGCCTCCCCGTGCTCGCCCAGGACCTCCGCGACGCGGGCCTCGGCGGCGTCGAGGTGATCCCCGAGCACCGTCTCCCGCTGAGCAGCAAGAGGGCTGACGTCGTCCTGGCCGGGGTGCATCCCAAGACGGGCGCCCCCTCCTACGTGGTGGTGGAGCTCAAGCAGTGGAGCACGGCTCACCGGTGGCAGGGCAGCGAGAGCCTGGTCGAGGTCGACGGCGCCCCGTACCGGCCGTCCCTGCACCCCTCCGCCCAGGTCGCCGGCTACGCGGAGTACCTGCGGGACTTCGTCACTGTGCTCGCCGATGTGCCGGGCTCGATGGTCGGCGCTGCGTACCTCCACAACGCAACCGACTTCGGTATCGGGGAGCTCCGCGACATGCCCGCCGCGCAGGAAGCCCGCCTCTTCACCGGGCAGCGCCGTGGTGACCTCCACGACTTCCTGCGTTCGCGTCTGGCCCCGGAGTCCGGGGTCGAGGCTGCCGATCTGTTCCTCTCCTCCGCGATCGCGCCGTCCAAGCAGCTCCTATCGGTGGCCGCTGACGAGATCCGTGACCGCAAGCAGTTCGTCCTGCTCGACGAGCAGCGCGTCGCCTACGAGCTGGTGCTGGCCGCCGTCGACGAGGCCCGACGCGCGGACCACAAGACCGTTGTGGTGGTGGCGGGCGGCCCAGGGAGCGGCAAGAGCGTCATCGCGCTGTCTCTGCTCGGAACCCTCGCGCGGCAGGGGCGTCCGGTCCTCCACGCGACAGGGTCGCAGTCCTTCACGACGACGCTGCGGCAGGTCGCAGGCAAGGGCTCGACCAAGACGAAGAGCCTGTTCAAGTACTTCAACAGCTTCATGGACGCGGAGAAGAACAGCCTCGAGGTGCTGATCCTCGACGAGGCGCACCGGCTGCGCGAGAAGTCCGTCAACCGCTACACCCCCAAGACGCTGCGCGAGAAGGCCCGGCCTCAGATCGAGGAGCTCCTCGACACCGCCCGCGTGCCGGTCTTCCTGCTGGACCAGCACCAGGTGGTGCGGCCGGGGGAGATGGGCAGCGTCCCCGAGATCGAGGCCCACGCCGCCGCGCGGGGCCTCACCGGTCGCCACGTCGACCTCAACGCCCAGTACCGGGCGGGTGGCAGCGAGGCGTACCTCGACTGGGTGCTGCGGCTCCTCGGCCTTCGCGGCGACGGCCCCATCCCGTGGCGGGACGAGCCGTCCTTCTCGGTCGACGTCGTCGACTCGCCCACCGAGCTCGAGCAGCGCCTCTCCGCCCTCCGCGACCGCGGCTACGGCGCCCGCATGACCGCCGGCTACTGCTGGCCATGGAGCAACCCCACCAAGGACGGCGCGCTCATCCCCGACGTGCAGATCGGCGACTGGTCCCGCCCCTGGAACCTCAAGAGCGACCGTGCCGTCGGCGGCGCACCCCCGTCACCACTCTGGGCCACGGACCCCGCAGGCTTCGGCCAGGTGGGCTGCGTCTACACAGCCCAGGGCTTCGAGTATGACTGGAACGGCGTGATCCTCGGCCACGACCTCGTCTGGCGCACCGACCGCTGGGTCGCCCAGCGCGAGTTCAACAAGGACCCCGACTTCCGGAGCCGCAAGACGGTCGACGACGAAACCTTCGACCGGCTGGTGCGGCACGTGTACAAGGTGCTCCTCACGCGGGGGATGGTGGGGACGCTGCTGTACTCGACGGACGGGGAGACGCGGGTGTACCTGCGTTCTGTCCTCGGCTCGTAGCCCCAGGGCCTGACATCACGAGGATGGCTCTGATGCCCGGGGCGCTCGCTCAGCCAGGGTCCTTCTGGTTCCGCGGATCGACCGACTTCCGAGGCGCACTCGTGGACATGCCCCCTTCACACGTCAAGTCGCGCTCGCCGGGGTCTGTCGTGCCATCGCCGCCCTACCTGGGGCTCTTAGGTCTAGGTCCCTATCCACCGGACGGGCTAGTGCGCTCCCCCTGTGGCGTCCTGCTCGCTCGCCGGATCGACGGCCACCACGCGGCGTGTCGAACGAACGTTCGACACGCCGCTCGTCCCTGGTAGTTGCGCTGAGTCGCGTGAGTTGCGAAGCTTGGCCGGTGACCAGCGAGCCGCCCTTCCGCTACGTCGACCTCTTCGCCGGGATCGGAGGGTTCGCAGCAGCGCTGCGCTCCTTTGGCGGTGCAGGTGTCTACTCCGTTGAGAAGGACCCGGCTGCGGCGAGGGTGTACGAGCTCAACTGGGGCCGCGACCCATTGGGAGACCTCACCGAAGATGCGAACGACAACGTCATGCGTGTGCCGGAGCATGACGTGCTCGCCGCGGGGTTCCCTTGCCAGCCGTTTAGCAAGTCTGGGGCGCAGCGTGGCATGGATGAGACCAGGGGCACACTCTTCTGGAACATCCTGAAGGTGATCGAGGTTCGTCGCCCGGCCATCATCCTCCTGGAGAACGTCAGGAACCTCGCAGGTCCTCGCCACCTCCACGAGTGGCAGGTGATCATCGAGAACCTCACGGCCCTGGGCTATCGGGTCGCTGACCAGCCAGCAGTCTTCTCTCCACACCTCTTGCCGCTGGAGATGGGAGGGCGCCCGCACGTCCGCGAGCGAGTGTTCATCACGGCCACGTACGACCCGTCGGGGCTCATGGACGGGGTCGAGCCGGTGCCGGTCGTCGAGAACCGGAGCCTGCGTGGTCCTGAGGAGTGGGATCTCGCTTCGGACCTTCCCCTGGAGCCCGTGGGATGCGTGGATGAGCGGCCACTCACGCGGACCGAGCGGCTCTGGATCGACGCGTGGGACGAGTGGGTCCGCATCATGTGGGCTCTGCACAGAGACGAAGCGAGACGAAGCGGAACGAGGGTCAGCCCGCTTCCCGGGTTTCCGCTATGGGTGGACGCCTGGGTGCGGACGGACGCACTCTGCATCCCGGAGGAGACCCCGGCCTGGAAGCGCACGTTCCTGCGCAAGAACTCAGAGTTGTACACCAAGCATCAAGAGGCCTTTGACGACTGGATCGAACGGCACGACGTGCGCGCCTTCCCGCCGTCCCGTCGCAAGTTCGAGTGGCAGGCGCAGGGCACCTCGGCCCTCTGGGAGTGCGTGATGCAGATGCGGCCGTCCGGGATCCGGGCGAAGCGCGCCACGCACCTGCCGGCTCTGGTCGCCATCGCGCAGACATCGATCGTGGGGGGCGAGCGCAAGCGCCGGCTGTCCTGGCGGGAGGCCGCCCGGATGCAGGGGCTGCCAGACAACTTCACCTTCGGCGACCAGAGTCCGGCGGCGACATACCGGCAGCTCGGCAACGGCGTCAACGTGGGTGCCGTCTGGCATGTCTTGCGGGAGCACGTTCGTCGCGATGAGGCGATTCTGAAGACGACTGAAGTCGGGCGCCGGATCGTTCAGTCCGTTCTGATCGACGCACCCAAGTCGCCCGACGACGTACTCGCGTCAGTGGTCGCGAAGGCTCAGACGAGCGGTCGTGACTAGGCCCGTTACCCTCGCGGCGGCCGCTCCCGGGGACTCGTGCTCCCACACCCGCACGACGGCCCAGCCGAGGGACTGCAGCACCCGATCGGTATCCGCGTCCCGGGCCTTGTTGGCCGCGATCTTCTGTTGCCACCAGGCGGAGTTCTGTGCCGGCTGCGTCCCGTGCGATGTACACCCATGCCAGAAGCAACCGTCGACGAATACGGCGACCCGGACGCGGGTGAAGGCGATATCGATCGTGCGTCTCCGCTGGCCGGGGACCGGGAACGTGACCCTGTAGCGCAGCCCGGCCGCGTGCAGACGACGCCGGAGTGCGACCTCAGGAGCCGTGTCGCGACGCCGCGCCTTCGACATGCGTCGGGAGACGGCTGCCGATGAGGCTCCAGGGTGGGCGGGCACGGACTGTGGCGACACGCTCGTCATGGAGCCATCTTCGCTTGCGGGAGGGGCAGGATGCTCCGGTAGAGACGATTGCCTGGATTGGTGCGTCCGCGTGCTAATGCTCTGGCGACCGGTGGTCGAAGACCATGGAGGTGCTAGGTGCGCGTGCACCGCTGGACGGGACGACGAGGAAGGGTCTGAGCGGTTGATCGAGAGCATGGCGGAGACGGCCGGAGGCGGCCCGAGCGATCGCGATGCCTCGATCCTCGCGATGCGGGCGGCCGGGGAGACGCTCGAGACGATCGCCCAGTGTGTCGGCCTCACGCGAGAACGGGTTCGCCAGATCGTCAGCAAGCACGGGGGCGCAACGAAAGCGCAGGCGCGGGCGGCTTCGGTGAGCAGGCGCCAGCAGGCCGAGACAGAGTTGTCGAAGGCGATCGAGCGCGCGGTCCTCGCCCGGGAGTGCGAGACGTTCGAGGAGATCGAGCAGGCCTTCTCGCTTGCCCCCGGAGAAGCGCGGAGACTCACGACATCGACCGCCCGAGGTGCCCTCCACACCGCGAGTGGCGTCGCGCGCAAGTGGTCACACGAGGAAGTAGTCAAGGCGCTAAAAGAGGCGGCAACGTACGAGTACCCCCTGGTGTTCAGCAAGTACCAAACCTTGGTGGACAGGGGCGTCATCGACGGACCAAGTGCCGTCCGGATTCACCAGGTCTACGGGGGTTGGGTCAACGCGTGCACCTCTGCCGGCGTTGAAGCTGGCGCAGCGCCCCGCGACAACTACCAGTCCTCTTGGACGGACGACGACCTCTGGCACTACGTACGGCGCTATGTAGCTGATGCCGGCCCTTTGGCAAGTTTTCGCGGGTTCGACCAGTGGAAGCGTGAAACGTGCCCTGAGGCGCCCTCAGCACCAACACTTCGGAATCGGCTGGGGCAGTGGGCAGAGATCCGGCGCGCTGTCGTGCTGGAACAAGGACGCGACGACGAGCAAAGGTGACAGGTGTATTCCACGGATGATCTGTCGATGTTAGGTGCTGAGGGCCGCTACCTCGACATCGTGATGTCGGAGCGCATGGACCCGAAGAGTCGTGCTCGCATCTGGAGCTCGGTCCAGGACCTGCTCGCCAAGGGGCCGCTGGGCGAGGGGGGCGATGGGGCGACCGGGCTCGCCCTCGGCTACGTCCAATCCGGTAAGACGACGTCGATCACGGCGCTGATTGCCGCCGGCGCGGACGAGGGCTACCGCATTGTGGTCGCGTTGCTTGGCGGCACGAACCTCCTGCTAGGGCAAAACCGTGCGCGACTCGAGACCTCCCTCGGGATCGGTACCCGGAACGACTATCGATGGGTCACCGAGCCGAACCCCTCGGGTGCGACGGCGGTGAAGCGGCTCGCGAACTGGATCGACCGGGACCGGGTCATCCTCGTGCCTGTCCTTAAGCACGCTGGGAGGATCAACGCCGTTGCCTCGACGCTCGCGCGCATTGCGGAGATAACGACTATCCCGGTCCTGCTTGTCGACGACGAGGCGGACCAGGCGTCCCTCAACACAAGCAGCACGTCCGAGAGCAAGACGTACGAAGCGATCAAGGCCCTGCGTGCCAGCGTCCCTCGGCATCTCTACGTGCAATACACGGCAACCCCCTACGCGCCGTTGCTGCTGGACGCGGACGACCTCCTGAGTCCTGAGTTCGTCGAGTTCCTCGAGCCTGGCCAGGGGTACACGGGGGGCCGAGAGTTCTTCGTTGACTTCGCCGACCAAGTAATCAGAGACGTGCCCCTCCTCGACGAGCAAGCGACTAAAGAACTGCCCCTCGAACTGCCGAAGAGTCTTCTGGCAGCTTTGGGCTCATTCGTCTCCGGCGCGTCGCTGCTGCTTGAGGACAACGCCGACGGGGCGCCCGTCAGCATGCTGGTCCACTCGACTCAGCGGAACGACGTGCAGTCGCGGTACCACTTCCTGATCGAGCGCCAGCTTCGCAAGTGGCGCACGGTTGCGGACGCGGCCGATGACGTGGGCGGCCTGCCTCAGGAGTTGGTGAACGAGCGCGGCGAGTTGGTCCGGCGGGGCGCAGAGCAGATCGACGACGTACGATTCCTCCGGATGGTTCGCTGGGTCCTCCGCGAGGCGACCCTGTGGCTCGTCAACTCGACCAGCGCGCTAAACAGGGTGGACTGGACCGTCGCTCCGGTGCACATCCTTGTCGGGGGAAACAAATTGGACCGCGGCTACACCGTCGAGGGCCTCACGGTCACGTACATGAACCGTCCCCCGAGCACCCAAGTTGACACGCTCGAGCAGCGTGCCCGGGCCTTCGGGTACCGCAGGGACCAGTTGCCATACTGTCAGTTCTTCGGGAGCAAGCGCACCGTGCGTTCGCTGCGAGACATCGTCTTCACCGAGTACGACCTACGGGCGCGGCTGCGTGATCACGTCGATGCGGGAGGCACGGTCCACTCCTGGGCGAGAGAGGTGGGCCTTCTCCTCCCGCACGGGATGAAGCCCACCCGAGAGGCGGTGGTTCGTGCGCTCTCGGCCTCGGGCGAGGGGTGGCACAGCGTCCGGCTGCCGCGCCTTATAAACGACGCGTTGCAGCACAATCGGTCGCTGGCCGAGGGCATCGGCGTACTGCACGCGAGTCACGCCGACTACGGTCGTTTGCAGTTTCGCACGCGGAACCTTCCGCTGCGCGAGGTCCTCGAGGAGTTGGTAAAGCCATGGTCGGTGGACGAGTACGGACCCTCATGGCGGCATCTCGACGTCGTCGAGGCCCTCGAGCGCCATCCTGACCAGGACGCCATAGTCCCGGTAATTCTCATGGAGGATGACGGAGGCCCGCGCAAGCGCAAGTGGGCAGCGTCGACAGGTTTCGTCAACCTCTTCCAAGGCCGGGACAACGTCGGCTCCCCAGCACTGGTGCCATATCCGGGCGACCGCGCCATCGGGGGCATAGAGGCCGACCCTGACCAGGTTGTTGTCCAGATCCACCGGGTCATCCGGCGCGACGAGCCCGAGCCCGAGATCCTCACGCTGGCCGTCCACCTGGGCAGCCGCAAGATCGTACGAAAGGTCGATGCCCTGTGACTGAGCTATCGAACGCCCCGGACCGGATCAGTACCTCGGCGCCCTTGAGGTCGGGGAGCGCCACGGAGGTGTCGATCGGCTCGCTCCTGCTCGATGCCGAGAACCCGCGCATCCCAGAGTCATTGAGGGGCGGTGATCAGGGTGAACTAGCTGTCGTCCTGGAGATGGGATTTGACGCCTTCGCGGTGGCGCAGTCGATCGCGGACAACGGTTATTTCTCGGCGGAACCGCTCCTGGCGATCAGGGCCACTTCGCAGGGACAGTACGTCGTCGTGGAGGGTAACCGCCGGCTTACGGCTCTCCTCGGCCTCGCCTACCCCGAGATCCGCGCGCAGTTCACCGAGCCCAGGCGGTGGGAGGACGTCGCCGCGCGCGCAAGTCTGTCTACGAGCACCGTGATCCCGATCGTCGTCCATAAGGACCGCGGGGCGACGCACGTCGAGGTCTCCCGGGCGCACGTGGTTGGCAAATTGCCGTGGCGGCCGTACATGCAGGCGCGATTCATCGCAGCCCGGGTGGCTGAAGGCCGCACCATCGCGCAGGTGGCGGACCTGATCGGAATCACCAAGAGCAAGGCGGCAGACCTGTACCGAGACCAGGCGATCGTGTGTCAGGCGCAGCGTTTCGGGCTCAATACTGGCGAGGTTGAGAAGGCGTTCTCGGTGCTCACCGTCGCAATGAGCAATACCAAGCTGAGGGACCACGTCGGTGCGCCTCTCGGTTCGCGCCTGGAGGTTGGCGCCGACCCGATTCCTGAGGACCGACTCGAGGAACTAAAGGAGACGATATCGTGGGTCTTCGGTGATGAGGAGCACGAGGCCAAGATCACCGATTCGCGGCAGACGAGCTTGCTCGGGAACATGGTGGCGAGCGATGTGGGGCTCGCATCGCTCCGGGCGGGCCTAAGCCTCGAGGAAGCCAAACAGAAGGTAACCGCTGCGGGGTTGGATCCGCGTGACCGGCTGCTCCAGCGACTGAGCACGGGCAAGAACGCTCTCCTGGCTGCGAGCGATGACCTCGCGGACTATGCCCAGGACGACCAGGTGCTGGCTGTCGTGGCGGACGTCGAAGCGGTCATCGAGTCCATGAGGTCGACCCTCGACGAGGTCGGCGACGGCTCTATCCTCCCATGACAGGACTTGACCGAGAGTTTCTTGCCGACTGGATCGAGTGTGCGCTTCTCGTCCGTCGGGGCCGTGCTCTGGGCTTCGACGCTCTCTATGGCTATGCCGACGAGGTGCTCGAGGCAGGGGCAGCACAGGTGAGCCTCGCCGTTGCGCAGATGACCAAGCGTGCACAGGTGCTCGGGGAGGCTTATCCCTTCATGGTGCATGGCGACGTGGCCGTTAGGGGGAAGGCTAATGCAGTGGACTACCCGTACAGCGGCCTGCTGCTGCTGGCACCCGGTGGACCCGTCCGCCACCACCTCTGGGCGTCACCCACGGAGGAGATGGTAGTCGCGTTCGAGAGGTTGACCGAGGTGTCTGTGCAGCACCTGTGGGGTGAATCTGGACGCGCAGTTCGCTTCGGCTGGCCGTCCGAGGCAGGCAGGCCACCGTCCTTCGACGAAGCCGTCCCGTGGCTCGCCCAGAAGATGGGTATCGCCGTCGGCGCCGGCTACCGGCAGCCCCGCCGCAAGGATGGTGGGGTGGACGTCGTGGCATGGCGCCCGTTTCCTGACGGCCGCCCCGGGTTCCCGATTGCGCTCGTTCAGTGCACGCTCCAGGAGAACCTCGTGGCGAAGGCCTCAGATGTCGACATCCGGTTGTGGGCGTCGTGGCTCTCCATGGACCTCGAGCCGGTGATCGCGCTTGCGACTCCCAAGACCATCCGCCAGGGGACGGTGTGGGACGAACTCGCCCTGAAAGGCATGGTGCTGGAACGATTGCGCCTCACCGGCCTCGCCCCGGTCGGCCCAATGACCGGTGCCACCGCGGGCTGGTGCGTCCAGACCGTAGAGAGGTTGCGTGGGACCATGAGGGGGGTCGAGGGGTTGTGAGAGCTTCCAAGGGGGACGTAGTCGTCGAAATCGCCACGGCTTTGAACCACCCGCCGCCCAAGATGTCGACGGGGTCCACGGAGCCCCGCGAGATCTTCGATCTAGTCAACGAGGTCCTCGGACTTGGCCTTTCCGTGCGCCTCACTAAGCCAGAAATGGCGAGGGGAATTGTTGAGGCGGCAGGGTATTCGTGGAATCCGGACTACGAGTCTCGTGGGGGGACGGTGACTCTCAATGGGATCGTGGCGGTCCGGGACGCGGTGCGACTGTTCGTCGGCCGGTAAGCGGCGCAAGCGGCGAAGTCGCGGCGGCGGAGCCGCGTTCATATGCTGGCATTCCTCGGAGGGTTGTCGTGGGCACCGTTAATCGGTGAAAACCACAGTGCGGTGCCAGTGGGTGTAGTCCATACCGAGCGGTGCCGCTAGCGCACTCTCTGACAGTCGTTCTCTGAGCACCGGTGGACTGAAGGCGGTCCATACGGCGTGATTGGTGGCGGCTGCACGGCGAAGGCGTCCGGAGACGACGATGCGTTGATCGAGGCCCAAGCCAATCAACCCGGCGTCAAACGCGGCGTCGTGTGTCGGACATGCAGCGATCCCGTTCCTGGGGTCGGTGCGCTCTTTCCAGGCGCTGTCTCGCCACGGCTTGATGTGGCTCGCGCGCAAGAGATGCCCCGTTACCTCGGTGCCGAGCGTGAAGCCGCAGAACAGGCAGGACCAGCCACAGTTGTCGAGCACGCCGCGCGCGAAGCGATGCTGGCCGATGCGCGCCTTGGTGATCACCTCCCGCTAGGTCGAGGGGTGATCAGTTTTGGTGGAGAGGGCCTCTCTCAGCAATTGCTCGAGTAGCGAGCCGTTCATCTCGTCTTGACCGAGGGTGGCGACATTCCCGCTTTCCTCGATTCCCAGAAAGTCCGGCAGGACATCGGGGCCGAGCCCGACGTCGCGTGCCGCTGCGAGGATCGAACGGTAGATCTCGCTAAGGCGCGCGGTATCGGAGTGGAGTGTAATCCACACGATATGGTCGGACTTCGCTCCTCTGGGGCGGACGCCCTCGAGGTTGGCCATCTTTGACGTAATGCTGGACGGCGGACGGCGGAAGAGGCGCGCCAACTCGGGGACCGGGCGCGGTGCGCGATGCGCCGAACTGCCGCCGAAGCGGCTTCCCTCGACCAATAGCATTCCGGCAAGGCAGAGTAGGGTCTCAACGGGCACAAAGTCGACCTGACGAACACCTGGCGCGGGCATCCGCCGGCGTTGAATGCTCAGCAACTGCCGCTGAGCGTCGTCAACTGTCAGGTCAAGGTAGTCAGATACACTGCGCGTCATCGGACTCCCCTCTTTGTGCTGCTTCAAGTCTGACGCGGTTTCGCTCGCCGGGCCACATTTGTACACCTCTCGACCGAGCACCCACGTTAGCGACCTCGCTACGTCCGCTGATGATCGGCGCCTGGGTATCGAGTTCATCGACGCTCGCAACCGCCGCATCGCCGCCTGGGGCGCCGCTCACTGACAGCGGTCGCCACAGTGCCGCGCAGACCGGCCTGACCACCAGGATCCCGTCGCCAGGCGTGGCTGAGCTCCGCGCCCCGTGCCTCACGGCGCGCGGGAGCCTTCGCCGAGCGTATGAAAGCGTTATCAAACAGTGACCCCCCAGCCTTGCACCCAGCCCTGATCAACGTTTTCATGGACCTCAGCACCGCACCCCTCGACGACGAAGGAGTCCGTCAGCGATGACCGACACGCTCACCACCCGCCCGGCCGGCGACCTTGGCCGGACCGTGCGCTGGGGCGACGACGCGCTCGCCGTCGTGCTCTCCGTCGTGCTCTCCGTGGACGCTGACGGGCCGGTGCGAGTCCTCTGGTTCGGTGAGCCCGCCCAGCAGCCCGAGGCCCTCCCCGCGCCGGTGCAGCCGCTTGTCGAGGTCTTCGCCGTCGGGCACGGCCACCACAGCCACAACCTCCGCTACACGGCCTCCGCCGTCGGTACCCGCCTGCGCTACGCGCACCACACCGAGACCGTCGACGGCCCCTGGAGCGTCCTCACGGTCGAGCAGCACGACCCCGAGACGGGCCTCGTCGTCACCTCGACCCTGCGCTCCGCCGCGGGCGTCGCCGGCGTCCAGTCCTGGACCGAGGTCCGCAACGACGGCGCCTCCCCGATCACCCTCCAGGCCGTCTCCTCCTTCACCGCGGCCTTCACCACCGCGGACGGCCCCGAGGCCATCACCGACGTCGACGTGATCAGCGGCTGGTCGGAGTGGCTCGGCGAGAACCGCTTCGCCCGCACCCCGCTGCGCTCCCAGGGCGGCCTCGTCGAGCTCGACCTCGCCGCCCACCAGGCGCAGGACGCCCGCAGCCGCATCGCCATCACCAGCCAGGGCACCTGGTCCTCCGGGGAGCGGATGCCCTGCGGCGTCGTCGAGAACCGCGCGACCGGTACCGCGTGGGCGTGGCAGGTCGAGCACAACGGCGCCTGGCACGCCGAGCTGGGGGAGCGCCTGCACGGCGAGCTCGTCCTCGGGTTGCTGGGCCCCACCGACATCCAGCACCAGTGGGTGCTGCCCCTCGCCCCGGGCGAGACCTTCCGCAGCATCCCGGTCTCGGTGTGCGTGGCCGCCGGCGGCTGGGAGCGCGCCGTCGGAGTCCTCACCGCGCACCGCCGTGCCCTGCGCACCGAGCGCGCCCGCCCCATCGACACCGACCTGCCGGTGATCTTCAACGACTACATGAACACCCTCATGGGTGACCCCACCACCGCCAAGCTCCTCCCCCTGATCGACGCCGCCGCGGCGGCCGGGGCCGAGTACTTCTGCATCGACGCCGGCTGGTACGACGACGGCGGCGACTGGTGGGACAGCGTCGGCCAGTGGCAGCCCTCGACCGGCCGGTTCCCCGACGGCGGCCTGGGCCGCGTGATCGACCACATCCGCGCCGCCGGGATGGTGCCCGGGCTGTGGCTCGAGCCCGAGGTGATCGGCGTCCGCAGCCTCCTGGCCGACTCGCTGCCCGACGAGGCCTTCCTGCAGCGGCACGGCACCCGCGTGGTCGAGCAGCAGCGCTACCACCTGGACCTGCGCCACCCCGCGGCCCGCGCCCACCTCGACGAGGTCGTGGACCGCCTGGTGGCCGACTTCGGCCTCGGCTACTTCAAGCTCGACTACAACATCACCCCCGGTCAGGGCACCGACCACGACGCGCCGAGCCCCGGCGTCGGGCTCCTCGACCACAACCGCGCCCACCTCGACTGGCTCGACGGCGTGCTCGCCCGCCACCCGCAGCTGCTCATCGAGAACTGCGCCTCGGGGGCCCAGCGCGCCGACTACTCGCTGCTCAGCCGCCTGCACCTGCAGTCGACCTCCGACCAGCAGAACCTGCTGCTCTACCCGCCGATCGCCGCAGCCGCACCGCTGTCGATGGTCCCCGAGCAGGCCGCCAACTGGGCCTACCCCCAGCCGGACATGACCCCCGAGCAGGCCGTGTTCACGCTGTGCACCGGGATGCTCGGCCGCCTCTACCTGGCCGGCCACCTCGACACCATGAGCCCCGAGCAGCTCGCCGTGGTCAGTGAGGCCCTCACCGTGCACCGCTCCATCCGCGAGGACCTCGCCCGAGCGGTGCCGGTGTGGCCGCTGGGCCTGCCCCAGTGGGACGACCGCTGGGTCGCGATGGGCATGCGCACCGCGGACGCCACCTACCTGACGGTCTGGCACCGGGGCACGGAGGCCGAGCAGATCGACCTGTCCTTGCCCGAGCTCGCTGGCACCGACGCCCCCACCCCCGATGTCACCGTCGAGCAGATCTTCCCGGGACCGAGCACCGACCCGGGCGGCTGGACCCTCGAGTGGACCCCCGGCGCCCTCCGCGTGGCGACCACCACCGCAGCGCCGTCGGCCCGCGTCATCCGGCTGCACCACCCGACCTGACCCCGACCACGGCCCCCGGGCCGAGCGTGACCTGCAACGCTGACCGGCGTTGCCCCCCCAGGAGCAAGGAGCACTTCGATGAAGAAGCTGTGGCAAGGAATCGCGGCAACAGCCGCCGTAGGCATGCTCGTCGCAGGATGCAGCGACCCCGGGACCGGGGACGAGCCCGCCGCCGGGACCGACGACGGCGCCACCACCGACGAGCAGTGGCCCGACCCCACGGCCGACCTCTCGGGTGTGACCCTGAGCCTGTGGGCGGCGCAGAGCTCGGCCACCCTGGCCGACCAGCCCATCGCGGCCTTCGAGGAGGCCACCGGAGCGACCGTCGAGGTCGTCACCATCCCCGACCCGTACGAGCAGGGCGTCCAGACCCGCGTGGCCACCGGCGACCTGCCCGACCTCGCCTTCTGGCAGCCGACCTCCTCGATGCTCACCGCGATCAACGCGAGCACCAACCTGCAGCCCCTCGACGGCGCCCCGTGGATCGAGGAGATGGACCCCGAGCTGCAGGACCTCACCGGCATCCTGGACGACACCCGGTACGCGGCGCTGATCACCAGCCCCGCCGTCATGGGCGTCTACTACAACAAGGACGTCTTCGAGGAGGCCGGGATCACCGAGACCCCCGGTGACTTCGACGAGATGGTCGAGATCGCCCGCGACCTCGACGAGCAGGGCACCACGCCCTTCTTCGAGATGGCCGGTGACCGCTGGGGCACCCAGTGGTGGGTGCAGGTGCTGCTCGCCGACGCCGCGGCCGACGGCCTGTGGGACCGGATCAACACCGGTGAGGAGCAGTTCACCGACGAGGCCGGGCTCACCGCGATCCAGACCTACAAGGACCTGATCGACGAGGGCCTGTTCAACGAGGACATCGCCACCGCCACCTTCGAGGAGCAGGGCGACGCCCTGCTCGCCGGTGACGCGGCGATGGCCGTGCAGATCAACGCCCTCTACGGCCAGCTCGTCGCCAAGGCCGACGCCGAGACCGTGGACGAGACCATCGGGTTCTTCCCCATCTCGCCCTCGGGCAACGTCGGCACCTCCATCCCCGACCAGGCGAACGCCCTCGCGGCCTTCGCCACGGGGGACGAGGCCCAGGAGGCCGCAGCGCGTCAGTTCATGGCCTTCCTCATGGGCCCGAACTACGGCGACTTCATCGCCGACCAGCAGACCGTCTCCCTCAAGGGCGACGTGCCCACGCCCGACGGCGTGCCGCAGGTGCTGCAGGACGTGCACGCCTCCCTCGGTGACTCGGTCGGCTCGATGCAGTCCGAGGCCGTGGCCAACCCGGACCTGTACCTGTACGTCAGCGACATGATCCAGGGCGGGCAGATGACCCCCGAGGACGTGGCCACGGCGACGCAGGACCACTTCGCCCAGCTCGCCCAGGCGCAGGGCGTCGACGGGTTCTGACGCTGCACTGACCCGCGTGGTGCCGGGGACGCCCCCACGTCCCCGGCACCACGCACCGACTCTCGAGAGGGCCAGATCGTGGCAGTCGACACCGCAGCATGGCGCGACCCCGGCACCGCCGCCGGGCGACGTGGGAAGCCATGGCGGCGCCGTCGTCGGCCCGGAACCGTGGGCAACCGGCAGACCCACCCGCGCACCTTCCTGATCCCGGCCTTCGTGGTGATGGGGATCTTCTTCTTCACCCCGACGATCTACAACTTCGTCTACGCCTTCACCGACTGGTCGAGCTTCAAGGCCGAGATCAACCCCGTGGGCCTGGCGAACTTCGAGAGCCTGCTCAGCAGCGGCACCCTGCTGACCTCGCTGCGCGTCACCCTCGTCTACGCGGTGCTCGTGGCGATCTTCCAGAACCTCTTCGGCCTGGGACTGGCGCTGCTGCTGGAGCGCGACACCCGCATCAACCGCTTCTCCCGCGTGATGTTCTTCATCCCCGTGGTGATGAGCGCGCTGGCCGTCGGTTACATCTTCCAGGCCCTGCTCAAGCCCGCCGGGGCCCTCAACCAGCTGCTCAGCCTCTTCACCGCCGAGCCCGTCACGACCGCCTGGCTCGGCAGCACCACGTGGACGATCGTCGTCGTCGCCCTCATCCATGCCTGGAAGTGGATGGGCCTGTCGATGCTCATCTACCTGGCAGGCCTCAAGACCATCAACGAGGACGTCCTGGAGGCCGCACGGCTCGACGGCGCCTCGGCGTGGCAGACCTTCCGCACCATCCGGTTCCCGCTGCTCGCCCCCGCCGTGACCTTCAACGTGGCCACGGCGCTGCTGGGCTCGATGAACGGGTTCGACATCGTCCAGGCGACCACCGGTGGTGGCCCGGCCGGCAGCACCGAGCTGCTCAACATCTTCATCTACCGCACCTTCGGCCAGGGTCTCTTCGCCCAGGCCACCACCATGAGCCTCGTGCTGTTCGTCGCCGTGGCCCTGCTGGCCTTCCCCGTGGTGCGGACCCTGCGCAAGCGCGAGGAGGTCCTGTGAGCACCCAGGCAGCAACCAGTCCGACGACGACGGGTCGCGGCACCCGGCAGCGGACCAAGGCCGGGGGGCGGCACGGCATCTGGTCGGCCCTCCAGCCCGCCGTCGCGCTGCTCTCGGTGCTGCTGCTCATCGGCATCCCGCTGTGGATGGTGCTGATCACCTCGGCCAAGCCGCAGGGCGAGGCCCTCAACCCGAGCCTGACCCTGCCCTCGGAGTGGCAGATCTGGGAGAACTACAGCCAGGTCTTCACCGACGGGCGGATCACCCCGGCCTTCTTCGGCAGCCTGTTCATCATGCTCCCGGCCGTCTTCGTGGTGCTGCTGCTCGGGTCCTTGGCCGCGTGGGTGCTGGCCCGGCGCGCGACCCGCGGCAACGCGATCCTGTACTCCCTGGCCATCAGCGGCATCGTGCTGCCCCCCGCGGTCGTCACCGTGGTGCTGCTGCTGCGCCAGATCGGCCTGGCCGGCACCGCGATCGGGATGATCGCCGTCTACGTGGGCATGTACATGTCGACGGTGATCTTCTTCGTCACCGGGTTCATCCGGACCATCTCGGTCGAGCTCGAGGAGGCCGCCCGGGTGGACGGCGCGCGGCCGATCAAGATCTTCGGGCGCATCATCCTGCCCCTGCTCGCGCCGGTGCTCTCGACCGCGACGATCCTCATCTGCCTGTACGTGTGGAACGACGTCTTCTACGCGTTCTTCGTCATCGGCGGGCGCATCGACACCCTGCCGCTCAACCTCTTCCAGGTGGCCAGCGCGGGGCTCTACCTCAACAACTGGCACCTGATCTTCGCCTACGTGGTGCTGATGAGCCTGCCGCTGCTGCTGGTCTTCATGTTCGCGCAGCGTCGGATCATCTCCGGGGTGACCAGCGGTGCGGTGAAGTGACGTGACGGGGGGAGCGGGGGCAGTGACTAGGCTCCACGCATGAGCGAAGCCACGCGACGCCGCGTGCCGGTGATCGCCGACGTCGCTCGCGTGGCCGGGGTCTCGGTCCCGACCGTGTCCCGGGTGCTGACCGGGTCGACGCCGGTGAGCCCGGAGCGTCGTGAGCGCGTGATGCGGGCCATCGCCGAGCTCGGCTACCGACCCAACGGGGCTGCCCGGGCGCTGGTGCAGGGGCGGCAGTCGATGATCGCCGTCTTCGCCGGGAACACCACGCGCTACGGCTATGCGCGCACCATCCAGGGCATCGAGGAGGCTGCGCGCGCCGCCGGGTTCATCGTGGTCATCACCGTGATCGAGACCGACGACCCAGCCGTGGTCGGCACCGGGGTGGACCTGGTCCTCGGCCAGCCCGTCGCCGGGGCCATCGTGCTCGAGTTCGACCCCGCGGGTGACGCCACCGTCGCAGCGATGCCCTCCTCGCTGCCGCTGGTCGCCGCCACCGGAAGCTCGGCCGGGTCCGACGTGCCGCACGCCCTCATGGACGACGTCACCGCCGCCAAGGAGGCCACCCGCTACCTGCTGGGGTTGGGCCACCGGACGGTGCACCACGTGGCCATCCCGCCGTCGGGCCGGCCCAGCGGCCGGTCGGTCGGCTGGCGCGAGGCCCTCGAGGAGGCCGGAATCCCGGTGCCGGAGATTCAGCAGGCCGGGTGGGAACCCATCTCCGGCTACCAGGCAGGCCTCGAGCTGGCCCGCTCCGAGGACGTCACCGCGGTGCTGTGCGGCAACGACGAGCTCGCCATCGGCGTCATGCGCGCCATGGCCGAGCAGGGCCGCCGCGTCCCCGAGGACGTCAGCGTGGTGGGCTTCGACGGCCAGCCCCTCGCCGAGCTGGTCTCCCCACCGCTGACCACCGTCGAGCAGGACTTCGTCGCCCTCGGCCGCCAGGCCTTCGCCCTGCTCAAGGGCCTGATCGACGGCAAGGACGTCCCGCAGGCCGTGACCTCCGCGCCGCGGCTCGTGATCCGGAGCAGCACCGCCCCGGCACCGTCGCGCCGGGGCGAGTGACGCAGGACCTTGCGGCCCGCTCTCGGCCCCGGCGCGACGGTCAAGGACGAGGACGAGCCGGCGGCCTTCGACGGCTGCGCGGCGCCCGAGGGCTGACCCAGACCGGCCGCACACGCCCCTGACTCCCCGCCATCCGGGCAATCGCGCTGAGGTGCTACGGGAGCCTTCGGGTGAGGGCCTTCCATCGCGTCTGTTCGGTGAAGACCGCTGTGATGCAGAGCGCGGTCACGCCGACGGCGACCCAGAACGGCCAGACCACCCAAGCGGCGGTGGTCGCGGCACCGAGGTAGATGAGCACGATGAGGATGGTGACGCCGCCGGGGACAGAGACGGGGGCATCTCCGCCAGGTCGGTCCCCGGGAGTGCTGAAGACCGCGGGAAGCGCGATCAGAACGACGACCGAGACGATGGCGAGCGGGATCGAGTGCTGCCACAGTGCCCAGGGGGTGGCGATCCACGCGACGAGCTCTGCGGCGAACCGCACACCACCGCGGACGTAGTCGTGACCCGGCGGCTGGCGGCGCGGTGCTCGCGGAGCGTGGCCCGCGACGATCGTCGTCGGCGGCGTGTGCGTCATGGTGCTCCTGCGGCGGTGAGGCCGCGATCGATGAAGGTGATCATCCACGCGAAGCTGTCGTCGATGTCGGCGTCCAGCTGGAACCCGTTGCTGGTCTCCAGCGTGGCGAAGCCGTGCAGGACGCTGCGGAGCATGCGCACGGCATGGATCTGCTCGCCGGGGTTGAGGTGGTACCCGTGAAGAACGGCAGCGAACGACTCCAGAACGCGGTCCAGCGCGCTGGCCAGGGGATCGTCCGGGCCGGTGGGCGAGGCGCCCGTGGTCGCCGCGTACCGACCGGGGTGGTCTTTGACGTACGCGCGGACGGTCTGGGCTGCCATAGCGAGGGCGTCTCGACCGGCGAGACCTTGCATGGCGTCGCGGAGGGCGTCGCCGAGCTCGAGGGCCCCGAGGGTGGCGATGCGGTGGGTGAGATCGGCGAGACCGTCGACGTGCTTGTAGAGCGATGGCGCCTTCACGCCGAGGCGTTCGGCGACGACGCTCATGCTGAGCTGCGACAGACCGATCTCGTCGGCGACATCCGCTGCGGCTTCGGTGACCGTGGCGGGGACCAGGCCGGCCCTAGGCATCGGTCGCTGCGTTCGTGAGGGTGGTGCGGAGGAAGGGCAGCAGCAGCGCGAGGACTTCCTTGGGCGTCTCAGCGTGCGGGTAGTGGCCGGCGCCGTCGATGAGCGCGACCTCGCCGAGACCGTCGGCGAGGTCGGCGATGATCTTCTCGCCCTCGGCGCGGGGGTCGGCCCAGTCCGGGTCTGCGCTGCCCTCCACGACGAGGACCGGGCATCGCACCCCGGCGAGGTGCTCGCCGGCGTCGGTCGGGGACGTCTTCGTCATGGCGTTCAGCACAGCCATCCGCTCGGGCTCGCGCAGCATGGTCTCGATGCGGGCGCGTTCCTGCGCCCAATCGGCAGGCTTGGTAGGGATGGCGATGTCGAGGTAGGACATCCACCCCTGGAGGCTGCTGCTCAGCATGACCTTCATGAGCTGGGCCATCCCGGTGCGGACCCGCTTGGTGCGAAGCACGCCGAGCAGGTCGAAGGACTGCTTGCGGGTGAACGGGGCGAGCTCGACGATGCCGACGATCAGGTCAGGCGCCGTCGCCGCGGCGATGGTGGCCGCACCTCCGCTGATGGAGTGTCCGACGATGACAGCAGGGCCGCCGAGGTGACGCACGACTGCGACCAGGTCACCGGCGATGTCCGCCCGCTCGTAGCCCGACCAGCCGGTGGCGCTGGAGTCCCCGCACCCGCGGATGTCGACGTTCGCCACGCGATAGCCGGCGGCGACCAGCTCCGGGACGACGAACCGGTAGGAGCGACGGGTGTCGCCCATCCCGTGGGCCAGGACCACCAACGGACCCGATCCTGCGACGTCGAAGGCGAGGTTGCCTTCGCCGATGTCCACGTACTCGAGCACGGCTTCCTCCAGTGGCTAATGCGGATAGCCGAAAGCTACGCCCAATAGCCACCAGTGGTCAAGCCTCGGCCTGCCCCCGGCCAGCGAGCACGGGTCGACTGGCGGATCCGGTGCGGCTACTGCTCCACCTCGTAGTTGAGCTCTAGCTCGTCCCCGGCCGTCCCCCGGATCGCCCAGTCGTGCCGCGGGGTCTCCACGATCGTGACCTCGAGGTCCACCGCCTCGATGCCCAGCTGCGCCTCGAAGTCGGCGTACAGCCGCGCGTAGAACGCCTTCTTGGTCAGGGCTAGCCGCCCCTCGAACATGAGGAGCTCGATGATCGTGTAGCGCTCGGTACGCCCCTCGGGCACGGGGAAGTCCTCCGGCGCCATGGGGAAGAACCGGTGGAACCGCTTGGACTCGGGCAGGCCGAGCACCTCGACGGCTGCGGCATGGACGACGTCGGACATCTCGGTGCGCAGCGGCGCGAGGACGTCGCGCTGACCGTAGATCTTGACCTGCGTCATGGGGACTCCTCCTGGGGGCGGGTGAGGGCACGATCATGCCGGACGTGCCCGGTACTGCCGCCCACGTTCGCCCGCTCGAACTGCACCCTCCCGCGCGGCCCGGGCGCGGTGCTGAACCCGATGCTGCGCAGCTGGTCCTCGTACTGCTGGGACATCGGCGCGGCGTAGAGGGTCTCCCCGGCGGGCACCCGTGCCTCGATGAGGTCACGGAGCGCGCGGAGGGACTGCTCGTCGAACCCGCCACGGTGGTGCGTCTCCTCGAGCACCCATACGCCGACCTCCTCCGCGGGGGTGCGGACGAAGCCGTGGCGTTCAGCCCGCGGCCGCACCTCGGCCCGACGGATCAGGTGAACCACCCCGACCAGCACGACGTATCCGAGGAAGCAGGCCCCGACGACGAGCACGACGTCCCCGACCAGGCTGTGGATCACCCGGACCACGACCTGGGCGACGAGGAAGGGGATGAGCACGAGCGCGAACCTCCGGCCCGTGCTGATGTCCGCGCGTCGGCCCATGCGTACGACGAGGCGCCCGTCGCCCCGTTGGTAGGAGGCACGCCGGATGGCCAGGGCCATCAGGATGCCGAAGGGCCAGCACAGTGCCCGAGAGCCAGGTGCAGCCCTCTCCCCCCGCGGCGGGGAGACCCCTCGACGGCCAGCGTCCAGCCCGCCGCCGCGCCATCGCGCCACGTGACTGGCCGCCACCCACCGCCGACGGTCTCACCCCGGGACCCTGACGCCACGCACCCTCCCTGACCGCGCGAATCGGACATCACCAACCTAGGTGCCCCGACCCCGTTCCGCTCAGGCCACCGAGGGGTCCACCAGCCGCCGTCGTCCCGCGTCCGTGGCGAGCTCGGCGCGCAGGTCGGGATGCCGTCCCCAGACGAGCAGGGCGTCGAGCAGGCGGTCGGCGGGCACGTCGATCACGCGGAACGGGACGTCGAGGTAGGGGCGGCGGGGCATACGGGCCACGAGCAGCCGGGGTCGGCGTCGTGCCTGCCAGGACGGTGCGTCGGGCCTCCCGGTGAACCGCAGCACCACCTCCTGGGTGGTGGGCACCACCTCGACGCCGGCCAGGTCCGCCCAGGCGAGGTGGCCCTCGCCGTCCCAGCCGCGCACGGTCACGCCCTCGGGGGTGAGGACCAGCCGCGCACCCCACCGCACGCCGATCACGCCGTCGGGCACCGCGAAACCGGCCAGCAGGCCGAGGACCAGGGGGATCCACCAGCCGGCGTTCCCCGACGCCGACCAGGCGATAGCGAGGCCGATGAGGCCGACGGCGGTCACCCCGGAGATCAGCAGGGCGAGCACGCGCCGTTCGCGCTGCCACGGCACGACGGTCGCGGGGTCGCCGTCGACCGTCGTGAGCGTCACGCTCCGGCCGAGCTGCGGGGGCCGGTGCAGGAACATCCGGTGGTAGGCCAGCCCGCCCGCGGCCCACACGAGGCCCACCGCGATGACCAGCACGGTGGTGGTCGTGCTCCACGGACGCTGGGCCGCGGGCCCGAGCAGCATCGCCAGCGCGACCCCCGTGAGGCTCAGACCCAGCAGTGCGTTGACGAGGACGACGAACCACAGGAACCCGCGGCCGACCGCCACGCTGGACGTCGGCCGTGGCCCGCGACTGCTCCCGTCACCGCTGCGCTGCACGCCTGCCCCCGTCGTCGATCCGCGGCCGCGAGCGTAGCCTGCCTCGGCACGGCCTTCGCCACGTGAGCAGGAGCGGGTCGCTCAGCGCGCGACGCGAGTCACCGCGGGCTGCTCGTCGCGTCCCGCGGCCGCACCGCGCAGCCACTCGGTGACGACCCGATGATCGGAGCGTGGAACCCGGGGCGGTTCACGCCCGCGGGCGTCGGTCCCCGTGGACCGACGCCCTGGGCGGGTGAACGGCTGGCAGATTCGTTCACAACGTCGCGCGCACGGACGATCGGTGAGCTTGCCATGGAGAAGACGACCGCACCCCGGACCGCCGTCGAGCGTGGGCGCGTCCTGAGCTGGCGCCGCCTGCGCCGGGCGCTCGTCCCGATCCTGGTGACCGGCGTGCTCGGCGTGGCCGTCGTGCAGCTCCACCGGAGCCTGGACGGATACCGGTGGACGCAGCTGCCGGGTGACGTCGCCGCGATCGGACCCGCGGCGTTGGCCTTGGCGCTGGCCGCTACTGCGGCGTCATACGTGGTGATGACCGGGTACGACGCGCTCGCGCTGCGGTACGTCGAGCACCAGCTGCCGTACCGGAGGTACGCAGCGGCGTCATTCGTCGCCACCGCGTTCGGCAACTCGACCGGGGCGTCCGCCGTCGTCGGGGCCATGCTGCGGGCCCGTGTCTACTCCGCGTGGCAAGTCCCCGCTTTCGCGATCACGCGCATCGTGGGGTTCAACCTGGTGACCCTCGGGCTCGGGTTCGCGACGCTGTCCGCGGTCGGCATGCTCGCCGCGCCGCACCGGGCGGCCGACGCGCTTCGCGTGCCCCTCGTCGGCGTGGTGGCGCTCGGTACGGCTCTGATCCTCGCTGTCGTCACCTACCTGCTCTGGGCGCGCCGCGGCGCGCCGGCCGTGCGGTGGCGTGACTGGCGGATCGACAGGCCCTCTCGGTCCCTCGCCGCGGCGCAGGTGGTGCTGTCCACCGTCGAGGTCGCGACGATGGCCGCCGCACTGTGGTTCGTGCTCCCGGTCCGCTCAGAGGTTCCGTTTGTCCCCTTCGCCGCCGCGTTCGCCATCGCCGCCCTCCTCGGTCTGCTGAGCAACGTCCCCGGCGGCATCGGCGTGTTCGAGGCAGCCCTGCTCGTGCTCCTGGCGGGTGCGATCGACCCGATCGCCCTGGCGCCGGCGCTCGTCGCGTTCCGGATCGTCTACTACGTCCTGCCGTTGATCGTCGCCGCCGTCGTGCTCGTGGTGCTCGAGGCCCGCCGTGGACGCGACGCCACCACCGGCTCGCCGCGATCCGAGCTCGTGCAGCGGGCCGGCCTGCTCACCCCCTGGGCCCTCGCGGTCATCGTCGCCGGCGCGGGTGCCGCGCTCGTCGCCACCGGCGAGGTGCCGGGCCTCACCGACCAGCTGCCTGCGGGCTCCGTGCCCGCACTCAGCCTGCTGGGGGTCGGCCTCGTCCTGCTCGCCCTGGGCTTGCGCCGGCGCCAGCGAGAGGCGTGGGTCGGGACCCTCGTCGTGCTCGTCCTGCTCACTGCGACGTGTCTGCTCGTTCACGCACCGGTCACGGGCTTGGTGTCGCTCGGACTTCTCGCGCTGATGGTCGGGGCCTCCCCCGTCTTCTACCGGCGGAGCCATGTCTTCCGGCACTCTCGTGGCTGGACCTGGTCGGCGGTAGCGGCCACGACCGTCACGGCTGCGGTCGGATGGCTCGCGACGCACCCTGCAGGTGCCGCCGACGCGGCGTGGCCGACACTCCTCGTGGGATCCTCGCCTTCGGTGTCCATCCGCCTCGCCGCCCTGGTGGGGCTCGCCGGGGTCCTCCTGGCCGGCGCGCGACTCCTCGCCCCCGTGGTGCCGGGTCCGGCGACAGGCTGCGACCGGGACCTCGCTCGTGCCGAAGACATCGTGCGCCGGTTCGGCCGGGCCACCGCGCACCTCGCGTTCACCGGGGACAAGCGTCTGCTCTTCAGCCCGGACGGGGACGCGTTCCTCATGTATCAAGTCGAGGGACGCAGCTGGGTGAGCATGGGCGACCCGGTCGGCGACCCCACGCAGTTCCGCGAGGTGCTGACGGCCTTCGTCGAGCAGGCCGAGAAGCACGACGGCCGACCAGTCCTGTACGGCGTCGGGGATGCCCTCGCCCCGACCTACCGGGAGATCGGCCTCGGCCTGAGCAAGCTCGGGGAGGAGGCGATCATCGACCTGGGGACCTTCAGCCTCGAGGGCCGCAGCCAGGCCAAGATGCGGCGCTGGCGCAGCCTCAACGAGCGTGCCGGCTGCAGCGTGGAGATCCTCCCGCCCGACGCGGTCCGCTCCGCGCTGCCCGCGTTGCGGTCCGTGTCGGACGAGTGGCTGGCGGGGCGCCGCGCATCCGAGAAGCGGTTCTCCCTGGGCCCGTTCGACGACGACTACGTGGTGCGGTTCCCCGTAGCTGTCGTGCGACTCAAGGGGCGAGTCGTCGCCTTCGCGACGTTGTGGGTCGGCGAGGGCGATAGCGACGTGGCCATCGACCTCATGCGCCAGGTGCGCACCGAGGTCCCCAACGTCATGAACTACCTGTTCCTCGAGGTCATGCTCTGGGCCAAGGAGCGCGGGTACGAGACCTTCAGCCTCGGGATGGCGCCGCTGTCAGGGCTTCGCACCGACGCGACGGCGCCCTTCTGGGACCGGATCGGGCGACTGGTCTTCACCCACGGTGACGCGTTCTACAACTTCCGCGGGGTGCGGCACTTCAAGGAGTGCTTCCACCCGCGCTGGGTGGAGCGCTACGTCGCCGCCCCGCCCGGGCCGGCGTTCCCGACGACGATGCTCAACGTCGCGACGCTCATCGGTGGCGGCGTGAAGGGCGTGTCCGCCGGGCTTCGCGCCGCCGACTCCTCCATGGTCCGCAAGGTACGGCAGGCCGCCAGCGCGCAGACGCGAGGAAGGACGGCACGTGGGGTGGCTCGACAAGCCTCCGCCGTGGATGCGATGGCGGACCGCGCGGCCTGACGGGGCTGCTCCGCGGCAGGGGTCCGGGTCAGGCCGTCGCGCTCTGCCTTGGGCCGCCTCTCGCGGACATCCCCGACCTAGGTGCCGACGTCGGCCCGCGCCGCCCGAGTCCTCGCTCGCGCCCTCGCCACCCGGCGGCCTCGGCCTCGCTGCCCAGGTCGCACATCTGCAGCGAGGTCGCACGTGCGCACGTGCGTCCTGGATGCAGATGTGCGACGTCGGCGAACGGAGACGGTGGGGAGGGGGCTCACGTGCATCCGCTCCCCGATCCCGAGAGGATCACCCCATGACGTTCCCGCCTCGCCTGCCCTCCCGTCCCTCCGCCCACCCCGACGCCGCCGTCCAGGGTGACCGCTACCGCATCACCGTCCTCACCGACGGCCTGGTGCGGCTCGAGTGGTCGGAGTCGGGGGTCTTCGAGGACCGCGCGTCCACCTTCGCGCTGAACCGTGAGCTGCCGGTGCCCGAGTTCCGGGTGATCGAGGACGGAAACCACCTCGAGATCGTCACCTCGCGCTTCCGGCTGACCTACGACCAGGGCCCGTTCACGGCGAGCGGCCTGAGCCTGGCGGTGCTGGGCGGCATCAGCCACTACAACTCGGTGTGGCGCTTCGGCCAGGAGGTCGAGGACCTTGGTGGCACGGCCCGCACCCTCGACGAGGCCGACGGCGCGGTGCCCCTCGAGCCCGGCGTCATCTCCCGCAACGGGTACGCCGTGATCGACGACTCGACGTCGTTCCTGTTCGAGAAGGACGGCTGGGTCGCGCCCCGGGCTGGCGCCGGAGCGGCGGCCGGCACCTCAGCCGGCACGGCCCACGACCTCTACGTCTTCGCCTACGGGCACGACTACCACCAGGCCCTGCAGGCCTTCTACGCGGTCAGCGGCCCCACCCCGGTGCTGCCCCGGTTCGCCCTGGGCAACTGGTGGAGCCGCTACTACCCGTACACCGCTGACGGCTACCGCGAGCTCATCGAGCGCTTCGGTGCCGAGGGCCTGCCCTTCTCGGTCAGCGTGATCGACATGGACTGGCACCTGGTCGACGTCGACCCCGCGCACGGCTCGGGCTGGACCGGGTACACGTGGAACCGCGACCTGTTCCCCGACCCCGCCGGGCTCCTCGACTGGCTGCAAGAGCACGGGCTGCGCATCACCCTCAACGTGCACCCGGCCGACGGCGTGCGCTCCTACGAGGAGGCCTACCCCGCGATGGCCCGCGCCCTGGGCCGCGACCCCCAGGACGGCGAGCCCATCGCCTTCGACGTGACCGACCGCGCCTTCCTCGAGGCGTACTTCGACGTGCTGCACCGCGGCCTCGAGGCCGACGGCGTGGACTTCTGGTGGCTCGACTGGCAGCAGGGCCCCCACTCGCGCGTCCCGGGGATCGACCCGCTGTGGATGCTCAACCACTTCCACTACCTCGACAACGCCCGCGAGGGCCGCCGGGCCCTGACCTTCTCGCGCTACGCGGGTCCCGGCAGCCACCGGTACCCCGTCGGGTTCTCCGGGGACACGGTGATCTCCTGGGCGTCGCTGGCCTTCCAGCCCGGGTTCACCGCGGCCGCGAGCAACATCGGCTACGGCTGGTGGAGCCACGACATCGGCGGCCACTTCTTCGGCACCCGCGACGACGAGCTCGCCACCCGCTGGCTCCAGCTCGGCGTGCTCTCACCGATCATGCGCCTGCACTCGGGGGCGGACCCGTTCATCACCAAGGAGCCGTGGACCTTCGGCGCCGAGTCCCGCGAGGTGATGACGAGCTTCCTGCGGCTGCGCCACCGCCTGCTGCCCTACCTGCACACCATGAACCACCGCGCGGCCGACGACGGCGTGCCCCTGGTGCTGCCGATGTACTACGACCACCCCGAGGTCGACGAGGCCTACCAGGTGCCCCACCAGTACACCTTCGGCACCGAGCTGCTCGTCGCCCCCATCACCGAGCCCGCCGACCCGCGCACCCGCCTGGGCCGCGTGCGCGCCTGGCTGCCCGAGGGCATCTGGGTGGACCTGCTCACCGACCTCGTCTACGACGGCGACCGCCTCACCTACCTGCACCGCGACCTGACCTCGATCCCGGTGCTGGCGCCGGCCGGAGCCGTGGTGCCCTTCGACGCCCAGCAGGTGCCGCAGAACGAACCGCGCAACCCCGACGCCCTCGAGGTTCTCGTAGTGGCCGGCGCCGACGGGAGCTTCGAGCTGGTCGAGGACGACGACACCGCCGGGGGAGCGACGGCGCGGACCCGCATCGCCTACGACCAGGCCAGCGGCACGGTGCAGGTCTCCCCGCCCGAGGGAGCGGCCGACGTCGTGCCCGAGGTGCGCTCCTGGACCCTCACCTTCCCCGCGCTCGCGGACGGGGTGGAGCCCACCGCCGAGGTCGAGGGACAGGCCGTGGCCGTCCGCGTGACGCGCGAGGCGACCCGGACCAGCGTGACGGTCCAGGACGTGCCCCGCGCCGCCGTCCTGCGCGTGCACCTCGGCGCCGAGCCCGCCCTGCGCAACGACGACGTCGCGGCCCGGCTGTTCGCCCTGCTCGACCGCGCCCAGATCGAGTACGCCACCAAGTCCCAGGTCTACGAGGTCGCCACGGCCGACCGTCCCCTCGCCGTCCGGCTCACCCACCTGCAGGCCTTGGGCCTCGAGCCAGCGCTGGAGACGGCCGTCACCGAGCTGCTGTGCGCGCGGGCTGCTCGAGCCTCTGCTTGAGCAGCCCGGCCGCTGGCGTCAGTAGGTGATGTCCGGGGAGAGGAGCAGCAGCTCGTTCGCGCCGATCGCGAGTGCGCCGAACCCGAGCAGCACCACGGCAGCGGTGGTGACCCGGAACCAGCCGGTGCGGGTGCGGACCTCGGCGGTCAGCCGCCACACCGCGAACAGCAGGCCCAACACCCCGAGGGCGATGAGCCCCTGCGCCACCCGGATCACGGCCTCCGCCAACGGCGCCGTGCTCAGCACCGTGACGAGCACGTACCCCCAGACGAGGAGCCCGAGCACCGCCGACAGCGCCGCGACCCGCGTCAGCGTGCGCGGCAGACGGACCGGCGTGCGGGCGGGGACGACATCGCCTCGGGCTCGCTCCCGGCGCGCCCGCACCTTTCGGACAACAGCACCGACCGGCCACGCGAGGGCCGTCACCAGCAGCACCACGGCACCCGCGGCGAGGGCTGGCACCGCGACGGCCCTGCCGGTGGTCAGGGGCATCAGCGACATGGCCGAGTCGAAGCCCACGAGCTCCACCTCACCCTCGGCGTCCGTCCGCACCGCCAGGACGCTGTCGCCGTCGACCTCGCGGAACACCCACGGCTCGACCTCCTCGTAGACGGCCGGGACCAGGCCCACCCCGGCCGAGAAGCGCACCTGGTCCCCGTCGACGACCTCGGCGGTGATGGGCTGGATCGGGCCCGCGACGGTCAGGAACGTGGTGTGGAACCCGCGCGTGCTCTCGTACCTGCCGGCCAGGGCCTGGGCGTGCTCGGCCCGGGTGGCAGCGTCGACGCTGCCCGGTGCGGCGTCCTCCGCGGGGAAGTACCGGTCGGCGAAACCGTCGAGCACCTCCTCGCGCAGCAGGTGGGCGGCGCTGTCGGCGCCGGTGCTGCTGAAGGACACGTACAGGCCCGTGTCGTCGTCGGGCCACAGCTGGAGGTGGGAGTGGAACGCGGTGGTGTCACCACCGTGCCCGACGACGGCCCGCCCGTGACGCGACTCGTCGAACCAGCCCAGCCCCATGCGCGGACCGGCGGCCAGGGAACCCAGGGTGCTGGCGTCGAGCGCGGGCTCGCGCATGAGCACACGGGTCGCGTCGCTGAGGATCTCCGCGCCGGCGGGGTGGCCGAGGTGCGCGAGCATGAACCGGGCCATGTCCGTGGCGGTCGAGCTCAGGGCTCCGGCGGGCGGCGTGCCGACCATCTCGAAGGGGGTGGGGGCCTCGTTCGACGTCGGGTACCCCAGGGCCAGTCGCTCGGCCAGGTCGTCCGGGAGCGGCTGCGCGAAGGACGACGACGTCAGCCCCGCGGGCGTCAGGACGTTCTGGTCGACGTAGTCCTCGAACCGCATGCCGCTCACGGCCTCGACGACGTACCCGGCCAGGGCGTTGCCGTAGTTGGAGTACGCGGGCGTGGTGCCCGGCTCGTACACCTGGGCCGGCGGGTCCTCCACCAGGGCCTGCCGCAGGTCCACCGGCACCCCCTGCTCCCCGATGAGGCCCGCGGCGCGCTCCTCGTACCCGGGGGTGTGGCTGAGCAGGTGACGCAGCGTCACCGGGTCCTCGTGCGGCAGGTCCAGGCCGGTGTACTGCTCGACGTCGGTGTCCAGGTCGACCTCACCGCGTTCGACGAGCTGCATCACGGCCGTGGCGGTCACGATCTTGGACACCGAGCCCACCCGGAACAGCGTGGTCTCCGGGTCGACGGCGGTGCCGGCCGCGACGTCCGCCTCGCCGAACCCGCGGGCGGTGAGGATCTCGCCGTCGTGCACCACGGACACGGTCGCCCCCGCGATCCGCCCGGTCTCGATCGCCGCCGGGACGGTCCGGTCGAGCCACCCGTCCACGTCGGCGCGGGTCAGGTCCCCGGTGGCGACCGGTGGCGTGGGCTGCGCGCTCGGTGACGGCTCGGCCGCCCCG